>NZ_JAMPNS010000008.1:0-264641 GCF_028479465.1 Providencia sp. PROV208
TGTTATCACGGGGCTTCGAGGTTTTCTTCGAGCCGGTTTGTCGTGACAACGGATGCGCATTATAGGGAGCTCCCAAAATCTCGCAAGTGTTTTTTTTAAAATAATTTCCAAGTGCTGATTTATCACCCAAAACGGTTACTTTGTGATGCTTTTTAAGGCTTTTGGCAGGTCTGCAAGGCTATTAATCACCAGATCTGCACTCGCAATAGCGTCATCTGTAACAGGTTCTCCGCTTTTTACTAATACATTTGTCCCCACAAGAGCCGCTTTGCCCGCTTGCATATCTGCAAGCTTGTCGCCAACCATAATAGAAGAAGCCATATCAATGTTTAAAAATTGCTGGGCATCTAAGAGCATTCCTGGTTTTGGTTTGCGGCAATTACATTCTTGCTTATATTCTTCTACTGTTGCATCCGGGTGATGAGGGCAGAAATAGATACCATCTAAATCAACACCACGGTCGGCAAGAGACCAATCCATCCACTCAGTTAGCGTCATAAACTGGTCTTCAGTATAGATACCACGGCCAATACCAGATTGATTAGTCACGACAACTAATGCATATCCCATTTTTTTGAGTTCAACCATAGCTTCAATAGAGCCTTCGATAAATTCAAAATCATCGATTTGATGTACATAACCATGATCGATATTAATTGTGCCATCTCTATCTAGAAAGACTGCTGGAATACCTTTGCTCACTGCTTTACTCCTCAAACTGAAATGGTTTTTAGTATCTCACGAAAAGAAATGAAATGAGAATAGAATAAATCCATCAAACTTTATTGACTTAGACGTCTAGACGCCTTAACATCCAATGCATGTTAGATACAGTATCTAAAATATAATTCGTCAGAGAATAGAAGATAGAATGATAAAGCTCTCAAATATTAATAAAGTGTTCCAGCAAGGAAATCGCAATATACAGGCACTGACTGATATCAGCCTGCATGTTCCTGCTGGTCAAATATATGGTGTTATTGGTGCATCCGGCGCAGGTAAAAGTACCTTAATTCGTTGTGTGAATATGCTGGAACGTCCAACATCAGGGCAAGTCATTGTTGATGGGCAAGATTTAACCTCTCTGCCAGAAAAAGCGCTAACGAAAGCACGCCGTGGTATTGGCATGATTTTTCAGCACTTTAATCTATTATCTTCACGCACTGTGTTTGATAACGTGGCATTGCCATTAGAGTTAGACAATACACCGAAAGAAACGATTAAACAGCGTGTTAATGAATTACTGGAGTTGGTCGGTTTATCTGAAAAAAAAGATGCTTATCCAGCCAACCTGTCTGGTGGTCAAAAGCAACGTGTTGCTATCGCGCGTGCTTTGGCTAATTCACCAAAAGTTTTATTATGTGATGAAGCAACAAGCGCATTAGACCCAGCGACCACTCGTTCTATTTTAGAATTACTGAAAGATATAAACCGCCGCTTAGGGTTAACGATTTTATTAATCACCCACGAAATGGATGTGGTAAAACGAATTTGCGACCAAGTTGCCGTGATCAGCGGTGGTCAGCTCATCGAGCAAGATAAAGTCAGTGAAGTTTTCTCTCACCCGAAAACACCTGTCGCTCAAGCATTTATTAAATCAACACTCGTTATTGATATTCCGGATGACTATAAAGAGCGCCTACAAAGTGAACCTGGTAAAGATTTATCTCCATTGCTGAAGCTGGAATTTACAGGGCAATCCGTAGATGCTCCATTAATTTCTATGGCTGTTCGTAAATTTGATATCGATATTAATATTTTAAGCTCTCAGATTGATTATGCCGGTGGCGTTAAATTTGGAGTGATGTTGGCTGAATTACACGGTTTACATGATAGCGTGGAATCCACAATTACATTTTTGAAAGAGCACCATGTGAAAGTTGAGGTTTTAGGTTATGTCTGAGGGAATGATTTCACTGCTTATTTCAGGAACGATTGATACGATTATCATGACTTTCGTTTCTGCAATTTTAGGTTTTATTTTAGGTATCCCGACAGGCGTCCTACTTTATGTCACTCGTCGTGGGCAAGTGATGGAAAACACCGTTCTGTATAGCGTTATTTCTGCTGTCGTGAACGTATTCCGCTCAATACCGTTTATTATTTTATTAGTCTGGATCAGCCCGTTTACCAAATTCATCGTAGGTTCTGCGATTGGTATCGAAGGGGCGATTGTTCCATTGACTGTTGGTGCAATTCCATTTATTGCTCGCATGGTTGAAAACGCATTATTAGAAGTACCGAATGGTTTAATTGAAGCATCACGCGCTATGGGTGCAACACCGTTACAGATTATCCGCAAAGTATTACTGCCAGAATCTTTACCGGGGTTAATTAACGCAGCAACCATTACATTAATTATGTTAGTTGGTTATTCCGCAATGGGTGGTGCAGTAGGTTCCGGTGGATTAGGACAAATTGCAATGCAATATGGGTACTATACTTATAATCCATTAGTTATGAATACCGTACTTGTTCTATTAATTGTCTTAGTATTCATCATTCAGTTCACCGGTGAATATCTAATGAAAAAAGTGTCACATAAATAGTCCGTCATATAGATAGTCAGAAACAATAGCAGCGCCAAAAAACGCTACACAGTAGTTAAGGTGCTATAAATAGTGTCTAAAGGGGTAAGTTATGTCTATTAAGTTAAAATCAATTGCAGTAGTTGGCGCGCTGTTAGGAACATTAGCTCTCGCTGGCTGTGGTGAAAAACAAAAAGATCCAAATAGCATCAAAGTCGGTGTGATCATGGGCAAAGAATTTGAAGTTGCTGAAGTTGCACAAAAAGTTGCTAAAGAAAAATATGGTCTGAATGTTGAGCTCGTCTCTTTCAATGACTTCGTATTACCAAATGAAGCATTAAGCAAAGGTGATATTGATGCTAATGCATTCCAACATAAGCCTTATTTGGATCAACAAATTAAAGATCGCAATTACAAATTAGTGCCTGTTGGAAATACTTTTATTTATCCAATCGCAGGATACTCTAAACAAATTAAATCTATTGATGAACTAGCAGATGGTTCGCAGGTTGCTCTGCCGAATGACCCGACAAACTTAGGTCGCTCATTACTGTTACTGCAAAAACAAGGTTTAATTAAGTTAAAAGATGGCACAGGTTTAATGCCAACAGTATTGGATGTTGTTGAAAATCCAAAAGGCTTAAAATTTGTTGAATTAGAAGCACCTCAGTTACCGCGTGCTCTGGATGACCAAAAAATTGCATTGGCTATCATCAATACAACGTGGGCAAGCAGCGCAACACCAAAACTGACTCCAGCAAAAGATGGTCTGTTTGTTGAAGATAAAGATTCACCATACGTGAACATTATTGTGACCCGTGAAGATAATAAAGATAGCGAGAATGTGAAGAAGTTTATTCAAGCATATCAATCTAATGAAGTCGCAGAAAAAGCTAATGAAGTATTCGATGGTGGTGCAGTTAAAGGCTGGTAAGCTTTTCTCTTAAATAGAATGTGTATAAAATGCTAGGTGACGTTATGTCACCTAGCATTTTTTATTAAACCGATTACATAATTAATGCGTTCGCGCAGATAATAAAAAGGTAATATTTATGAGATTGTTTTTGCTCGCCCTCGCTACATTTGCTTTAGCTGGGTGCGGAATTAATCAATACACCAGTCCAAGCATGAATAAAGGGTTTTCGAGTATGAAACTGTCGAAACCTTTACCTGTAGAAACTGAAGAAGATGTCAGTGCAGAAAACATTAAGTTAATGAACAGCCCTGAAGAATTATTAGGAATGCCATTTCGTGATTTAGGTATTGTTTCTGGAGAGTCATGCAGAAAAAATGCAAAGAGTCCTCCTATTAATCTAGACTCTGCAAAAAACAGCATGTTGACGCAAGCCGCTTATATCGCTGCGGATGCCGTGTTATTACATCAGTGCCAAACCAAATCAGCGCCGGGTTGTTACCAAGCAACGGTATGTGAAGGTAGTGCACTTAAAATTGTTGAATAATCAACTTATGCAATCTTTTCAATTTAATGTTATTGGGCATATCGAATCTCCTTATAAAGAAAAGTTTGCCATTCCTCGCCAGCCTGGGCTGGTCCAAAACGGCTTTGGGCGCTTACATCTACACTCGCCTTACAATGACCCAAATGCCGTTAGAGGATTAACTCAATTTAGTCATATTTGGGTTTTATTTGTTTTTCACCAAACAATGGATGGGGGTTGGAAACCTTTAGTGCGCCCTCCTCGCTTAGGTGGTAACGATAAGATGGGTGTATTTGCAACACGCTCTACATTTCGACCTAACCCAATTGGGATGTCATTAGTTGAATTAAAAGATGTGACTATCGATAACCACCAAGTCATCCTTGAACTTGGTAGCCTTGATTTAGTTGATGGAACCCCCGTGGTGGATATCAAACCTTACCTTCCTTTTGCTGAAGCAGTCACAACAGCGAAAGCCGGTTATGCTCAAGAAGCTCCATCAGAAGATATGCAAGTTATATTTAGCCCTCTCGTTCAACTTGAGTTAGCTAAATATCAATCACGTTATCCTGGGTTAGCGGCTTTTATTGAGCAAGTATTAAAGCAAGACCCTCGTCCTGCCTATAAAAAACAGTCCAATGAAGCTCGTGATTACGCGGTTCATTTATTAGATTTCAATGTACGCTGGCGAGTGATTGACAATATCACTGACGTGTTTGCCATCGAACATAACGAAAAATCGCGTTAACCTCTTTTGACAAAGCATCGTCACTGGTAGACTAGCTCTTTATTCCGCTGCTTAGCAGCTTTAAATTATTGGGTAGGCTCAACGCCTACCATAATTTGTTGTTCTAATGGAACCTATACAATGCGTACTAGCAAATATCTGCTCTCAACTCTAAAAGAGACCCCTGCGGATGCAGAAGTTATCAGCCATAAACTGATGCTGCGTGCAGGGATGATCCGTAAACTTGCTTCTGGTCTGTATGACTGGTTACCCACTGGCGTGCGTGTTCTGCGTAAAGTTGAAAACATCGTTCGTGAGGAAATGGAAAATGCAGGCGCAATCGAGGTATCTTTACCCGTCGTTCAACCTGCTGACTTATGGCAAGAAAGTGGACGTTGGGAACAATATGGTCCTGAGTTACTGCGCTTTGTCGATCGCGGAGAGCGTCCGTTTGTTTTAGGTCCAACTCACGAAGAAGTTATCACGGATTTAGTGCGTAACGAAATCACTTCATACAAGCAATTGCCATTGAATTTATTCCAAATTCAAACCAAGTTCCGTGATGAAGTTCGTCCTCGTTTCGGTGTTATGCGTTCTCGTGAATTTATCATGAAAGATGCATACTCATTCCACACGAGCCAAGAATCATTGCAAGAAACTTACGATGCAATGTATGAAGCTTATAGCAAGATTTTCACCCGAATTGGCTTTGATTTCCGTGCAGTACACGCAGACACGGGTTCTATCGGTGGTAATGCTTCTCACGAATTCCAAGTCTTGGCACAAAGCGGTGAAGACGACGTAGTGTTCTCCACCGAATCTGATTTTGCGGCGAACATCGAATTCGCTGAAGCTGTTGCACCAAATGTGCAGCGTGCAGCACCTAGCCAAGAAATGCATTTAGTCGATACCCCAAATGCAAAAACGATCGCTGAATTAGTTGAACAGTTTAATCTGCCAATCGAAAAAACAGTTAAGACTCTGATTGTTCATGCAGAAAAAGATTCTGGTCATACTTTAGTTGCCCTATTAATTCGTGGTGACCATGAACTGAATGAAATAAAAGCAGAGAAACACCCGTTAGTGGCAAGCCCATTGCAATTTGCGTCTGAAGAAGAAATCCGTAAAGTCGTAAATGCAGGTCCAGGCTCTTTAGGCCCTGTCAATATGCCAATGCCAATCGTCATTGATCGCAGTGTTGCGGTGATGAGTGATTTTGGTGCGGGTGCAAATATTGATGGCAAACATTATTTTGGCATCAACTGGGAACGTGACCTGAAATTACCTGAAGTTTATGACTTACGTAATGTGGTTGAGGGTGATCCAAGCCCAGATGGTAAAGGTACCCTGCTGATTAAACGCGGGATTGAAGTTGGTCATATCTTCCAGTTAGGCACCAAATATTCTGAAGCGATGAAAGCATCAGTGCAAAACGAAGAAGGTCATAATCAAATAGTAACAATGGGTTGCTATGGTATTGGTGTAACGCGTATCGTCGCAGCTGCGATTGAGCAGAGTCATGATGACCGTGGGATTATTTGGCCTGATGCTATTGCACCATTCCATGTCGCCATTTTACCCATGAACATGCATAAGTCATATCGCGTAAAAGAAGTTGCAGAAAAACTGTATGCAGACCTGAAAGCACAAGGCATCGATGTCATTTTCGATGACCGTAAAGAGCGTCCAGGCGTCATGTTTGCAGATATGGAACTGATTGGTGTTCCATACACTATCGTTATTGGTGACCGCAACTTAGATACTAACCAAGTTGAATATAAATCACGCCGTAGTGATGATAAACAACTGGTTGGCTTAGATAACGTGGTTAGCTTCCTGAAAGAAAAATTAGCTAAATAATCGTTAATTGAGCCTTAAATAATAAAAGCTCAGAGTTCAGTTCACTGTCTCTGAGCTTTTTTATGATGTGATCAGAATAAATTCAGATTATTTGCAAGATTTCGTTTTATCAAACTGAATATTCCCTGTAGGAATAAATGCAGAATCAAATTGACCATCTTCCATTGATGGGCGCACAGAATAATAGCCATCCGCCTCTAAATAAACTGGCGTACCGCCATCCACATCAGTATCACTATATGCTTTTTCTAGCTCAATACCTGATGTCGCATATTTACGTCCAGATTCACATTCAGTAAATACCGCAGCATCCGCCATATAACGATATTCACCGCGTTTTTTACTCGGCGTAACTTGTTTCAATGTATGGTTCATTGAGCTTTCAATCGCCTTTCCTTCTATATCTAACAGGGTGATCGATTGATTATCTGGAGATTGAGCAAAGTAGGTACGCTCTGCTTTTGAGTTAGTCAGCGTTAATACACTGTCAGCACTGGACCAATTTCCAGTTTCATGGAACATTTGGTTGCCTTCACGCGTCTCTAAATAGAGTAATTGCTCAACATAACTGCCATCTGGATTAACCAATAATGTCGCTTCAATACCAGAACAATCCGCACAAGGAAGCACACCACTATAAACATGGTCTACAGGTGCAAAATTCGCTTCATTCACACTACTTTGACAACCGGATAGTGCCACGGCGCCCGCCGAAATAAGAGCCAATAAAAGTGCTTTCTTCATTATAATTCCCTTCAGATCATTCAATTATCACAGTTTCGCTTATTAAGACATCATAGCATCTCAAAGAATAAAAAAATAAGGTATGCAAAAATTTACAATAGGATAAATAACCAGCTAAAGACATCAGTTTAATGAATAAGAATTTTCCTTTTCCCACGTCACTGATTATAGTTATTAAATTACTATGCTATTATCGAACGAAGCACATCTGACTTAGTTCTTTTTGATGAGTCGATAAACGCTTAGTGTTTTTAGATAAGACAAACATGTTCAAGGCGGCAATAACCGCCACTAACACAGTGGTGAGGGAATATGTCTACAGATAATGAATATCAACCAATCAATTGTGATGATTACGAATATCTAGAAATCGCATGCCAGCGTCAATTAAAGCTGCAAATTAAGCTTAATGACGGCGAGAATATTGAAGGGCAAGCCAGTGATTTGCTCCTACGAAAAAAAATTGAGTACCTCGTCCTAATTACGCAGGAAGGTACCAAGGAGCTACGACTGGATATTATCTCATCCTTCAGTCATCCTGAAATCGGCACTATCGTTGTCGACCACTCTCACTAATCCTCGTTTTCTGAGTTTCTTCTATACCCCTTATGATAATCACAGTCATAAGGGGTTTCTAATTTTAGAACCGCTACTGAAATAACTCACTTGAAAACTCACCGTTATTTATCCAGTGCTCAGAATTTTGCCAATCAATAGCAATACCCACATTGTTCTCACCCACAAATCCATCAGGTGTAATAAAACACCCCACCGCGCAAATTAACGTATCGTTATAGTAAATAAGTGGCGTTCGTTCTCGCATCCATGGTGCAACACCAAGTTCTTGCCAAATCTTTTTACTGCTACGTGAATGATTTCGACCGACAATACTTAGTGAACCTTGTAAACCAAAACGGATAGTGACAACTTCGTTTTCTTGTGGGGGACGGATCTGCCCTTCTCCCTCCATCACAACCAGCATCCCCAGTGATTCAGGTAATAAATAATCCTCAGGATAATTCCACTGATATTGTTTCCCCATCAGGCTATTAATGCGCTTAACCACCCACAGAGCCCCTTGATAACGGCGAATTTCCACGTTACCCAAACGACAGATAGGTTCTGCATCCTGCCGAGCAAGTGCCACTTCCTGCCATATACGTTCCAATTGATTAAAGGGTGGCATGGCTAGCTGATGAAGGCCAATCCACCTGCGGATTAAGGCGTTACGCTTGGCAACTGAACAGTGAACAAGCCCGTCAATATATAACCCGCCACGATAATCGATAATCTCATCAAGTGAATCTTGCAGTAATTCATCCAATAGCGCTTCTTGTTCTGCACACAATGAGGCACTGCGAGAAACTGCATTGGCAAAATGTGGCCAGCGTTCCGATAACCTTGGCATGATATGTAAACGGAGAAAGTTACGATCATAACGGTCATCCTGGTTACTATCATCTTCAACCCAAGGCAATTGCTGCTCAGCACGGTAATGTTCCAACGCATGACGAGAAATCGTGAGTAGAGGGCGTAGCAGGACCGTATTTCCACATTTAGCTTGAAAAGCAAGTGATTCCGGCATGGCAGAAAGCCCTGTAGGACCACTTCCTCGTTTAAGCGCCAACATAACTGTTTCAGCTTGGTCATCAAGATGCTGAGCCGTCACGATAATCTCATCTTCGAGTAGCTCTTCGCGATAAGCTTGATAACGTTCGGCTCTAGCAGCTGCTTCAATCCCTTTATTGCTTCCCTCCACCGTCACATGCCGACAAATAAATGGAATATCCCATTTCTGACACAATGAAGCGCAGTGAGCTTCCCACTTATCCGCTTGTATATTTAAACCATGATGAACATGAATGGCGCGGATTTCTAATGACGGTAATTCACTGATTTTTATCTGATAAAGAGCATGAAGTAATACCGTGGAGTCGATACCACCACTGAATCCAACCAGAATTTTTCGGTAGCTTCCGATTTTTTCTCGAACTGTTGCGAGAATATGCTGTGAGGATTTCGCCATTATCTTCCCTTTATTCCACTCACTTCTTAATTCAATTTTATATTAAAGATAATAAAAAACGGGAGCTGGCTAAACCGACTCCCGTTTCAAAATAGAATGGATTGCACTTAATAGGTTAGCTAATTAGCAGTAACCATATCCCATCAGACGTTGATAACGACGATTTTTCAGTGCTTCTACATCCAACGTATCTAACTCACTCAAGTCTTGCGTGAGTTGTGCTTTCAGAGATTCAGCAATTTCATCGTAGTTACGATGAGCACCACCCAGAGGTTCTGGGATCACACTGTCGATTAACTTCAGTTCTTTTAAACGAGGCGCTGTAATTCCCATCGCATCAGCTGCTAATGGTGCTTTATCTGCACTTTTCCACAAAATAGATGCACAGCCTTCTGGTGAGATAACAGAATAAGTACTGTATTGCAGCATATTCACTTTATCACCAACACCAATCGCTAATGCCCCACCAGAGCCACCTTCGCCAATTACAGTACAGATCACAGGAACGGATAAGCGAGACATCTCACGTAAGTTACGTGCAATTGCTTCTGATTGACCACGTTCTTCAGCACCAACGCCTGGGTATGCACCTGGGGTATCGATGAAGGTAATAATTGGCAGATTAAAACGCTCAGCCATTTCCATTAAACGCAGTGCTTTACGATAACCTTCTGGCGCTGGCATACCAAAGTTACGACGAATTTTCTCTTTGGTTTCACGACCTTTTTGATGACCAATAACCATCACAGGGCGCCCATCTAAACGAGCCAGACCACCAATAATCGCTTTATCATCGGCATAAGCACGATCACCCGCTAATTCTTGGTAGTCCGTAAAAATACGGGAAATATAATCCAAAGAATAAGGACGACGTGGGTGACGAGCGAGTTTAGCAATTTGCCAAGCTCCCAGATCAGAGAAAATCTTACGTGTCAGTTCAACACTTTTTTCACGTAAGCGGGCAACCTCTTCATCTAGGTTGACTTCTAAATTGTTATCTTGACGGCTAACTGCGGTTAGGGAATCGATTTTCGCCTCTAATTCAGCAATTGGCTGTTCAAAATCAAGAAAGTCCAGACTCATAATATTCCTATTTTAGTCAAATTCTAATTCTACCTGCTCACTACCCAGCAGAGTTCGAAGGTCGTTCAGAAGGGGATCCACGGGTGTCACACGCCAAACAACGCCAAACTTGAGCTTAGCTCTGGCATCATCCTTCTGATAATACAAATGAACCGGTATCGTGCCTGAGCGGTGAGGTTCAAGAGCATTACGAAGCCGATTCAGTAATTGATCGTTAATTTGTTTATCGGACAACGATATTGCAAGGCCGCGCGCATATTTCTCCCTTGCTTCTCCGATATCCATCAATTCGCGCACTGTCATTTTATTACCACCATTGAAATCATCAAAGCTGACCTGACCGGTGGCAATCAAAATATTGTCTTTTTCCAACATATGTTGGTATTTATCCAGCGCATCTGAAAATAACATAATATCCAGACGACCGGAACGATCATCAAGCGTACAAATCCCAATTCTGTTCCCACGCTTCGTGGTGATCACTTTTGCAGAGAGCACTAAACCTACCACAGTTGTCACTTGACCACGAGGGGTTGGGTTCACATCTTTTAATCTCAAACCATTCGTATAACGCTCTATCTCACTTAAGTATCGCGTTATTGGGTGACCTGTCAAATACAGCCCCAATGTTTCACGCTCACCATCAAGCACGACTTGTTCAGGCCATTTCGGTACACTTGCGTAAGAGCTTTCAACTTGTTCAGGGGCTTCAGCAAGAACACCAAACATATCGCCTTGCCCGATAGCTTCAGCTTTTGCATGCTGATCAGCAGCTTTTAATGCATCCTCAAGGGAAGACATTAACGCAGCACGATGAGGACCTAAATGATCGAAAGCCCCTGCCATGATCAGTTTTTCCATCACACGGCGGTTGATCTTTTTAATATCCACTCGGGCACAAAGATCAAAAATTTCTTTGAAGATCCCGCCTTGTTGGCGAGCCTCAATGATCGCCTCAATTGGACCTTCTCCGACGCCTTTAATCGCACCAATTCCGTAAACTATCTCACCTTCATCATTCACATGGAAGTGATATAGCCCGCTATTGATATCTGGCGGCAATACTTTTAAGCCCATACGCCAGCATTCGTCAACCAGTCCCACCACTTTTTCGGTATTATCCATATCCGCAGTCATTACTGCTGCCATAAATTCAGCCGGATAATGGGCTTTTAACCATAAGGTTTGGTATGAAACGAGAGCATAAGCAGCCGAGTGCGATTTGTTAAATCCATAACCGGCGAATTTCTCCACCAAGTCAAAGATTTTCATCGACAATTCGCCATCTACCCCATTTTTGATAGAACCTTCCTCAAAAACGGAGCGCTGTTTTGCCATCTCTTCAGGTTTCTTTTTACCCATCGCACGACGCAGCATATCTGCGCCACCAAGGGTGTAACCCGCTAATACCTGAGCAATCTGCATAACCTGTTCTTGGTATAGGATAATACCATAAGTTGGCTCTAGAACAGGTTTTAATGATTCGTGCTGCCAATTCACATCAGGGTATGATATCTCTTCACGTCCATGTTTACGGTCGATAAAGTTATCTACCATTCCTGATTGCAATGGTCCTGGGCGGAATAACGCCACCAATGCGATCATATCTTCAAAGCAGTCCGGTTGCAGGCGCTTAATCAGATCCTTCATTCCGCGGGATTCCAACTGGAATACCGCCGTAGTTTCTGAGCGCTGTAGCATATCGAAGCTTTTTTTGTCATCCAATGGAATTGCAGCGATATCAATTGGATCTAAGTTTTTCTTCGCTCGACGGGCATTGATCATTTCCAATGCCCAGTTAATGATGGTCAGCGTTCGGAGACCTAAGAAGTCAAACTTCACCAGCCCTGCATATTCAACATCGTTCTTGTCAAATTGCGTAACTGGGTTATTTCCTTCTGCATCACAATAGAGTGGTGCAAAATCAGTAATCTTAGTTGGGGCAATCACCACCCCACCCGCATGTTTACCGGCGTTTCGAGTTACCCCTTCAAGCTTACGCGCCATATCAATCAGCGCTTTGACCTCTTCATCTGCCTCATAAATCTCTGGCAGTTGCGGCTCAACTTCAAACGCTTTCTCGAGAGTCATTCCTGGGTCAGGAGGAACTAATTTAGAAATTCGATCCACGAAACCATATGGATGACCAAGCACACGCCCTACGTCACGAATAACGGCTTTTGCTGCCATCGTACCGAAGGTAATAATCTGAGATACGGCATCTCGTCCATACATTTGTGCTACGTGATCAATAACTTGATCCCGTTTTTCCATGCAGAAGTCAACGTCGAAGTCAGGCATAGAAACCCGCTCAGGGTTTAGGAAACGCTCAAACAGTAAATCTAGCTCAAGAGGATCTAAGTCTGTAATTTTTAAGGCATAAGCGACTAAAGAACCAGCACCTGAACCTCGGCCTGGTCCAACAGGAACACCATTATCTTTCGACCATTGGATAAACTCCATCACGATCAAGAAATAACCAGGGAATCCCATCTGGTTGATAACATTAAGCTCTATTTCTAAACGCTCATCGTATTCAGGACGCTTTTCAGCCCGCACTTTTTCGTCTGGGAATAAAAATTTGAGTCGCTCTTCTAAGCCTTCTTTCGCACGCATAACCAAAAAGTCTTCTGTTTCCATATCCCCAGTCGGGAATTTAGGCAGGAAATATTCACCAAGACGAATGGTTACGTTACAGCGCTTAGCAATCTCTACACTGTTTTCTAATGCTTCAGGGATGTCGGAAAACAGCTCACACATCTCTTCTTCAGTACGTAAGTATTGCTGAGGACTATAATTTTTAGGGCGTTTCGGATCTGCTAATGTATAACCATCATGGATAGCGACACGAATTTCATGGGCATCAAAATCACTGCTTTCAATAAAACAGACATCGTTAGTCGCAACAACAGGCAGGCCGCGCTGGGTTGCCAGCTCAACCGCCGCATGAAGGTAGCTTTCTTCATCAGGTCGACCTGTACGTATAAGCTCCAGATAATAAGCATCAGGGAAATGTGTTTGATAAAATTCAAGGCTTTCATCCACTAACGCTTGGTTACCGCGCAGTAAAAATTGCCCCACATCCCCTTTTCGCCCGCCTGATAATAGGATTAAACCTTCTTTATGTTTGACAAGCCAATCGCGATGAATCGTTGGGCCAATGGCGCCATAGCCTTTTTGGTATGCTTCGGAGATGAGTAAAGTGAGGTTTTGATAGCCTTCGTTATTGCGAGCCAGAACGGTTAAGTGAGCAACCTCATCACCCAGTAGCTCACTTTCCATATAAAAATCAGCCCCAATGATTGGCTTGATACCCGCACCATGAGCCGCACCATAAAACTTCACTAACCCACAAAGGTTAGTAAAATCCGTGATGGCAAATGCAGGCATGCCCATGGCGGCAACTTTTTTGACTAATGGACCGGTTTTTGCCAGCCCATCAATCATGGAATAGTCACTATGAACACGTAGATGAATAAAACGAGGAGAAGCCATTAACCTTATACCTATTTTTCTATGCCGACTATTTAATGTCTAACGCACGTCTTACAGGCGCGAAGCTTTTACGATGAAACTCGGTAGCGCCAAATTCAGCTAATTTTTCTAAATGATACGCTGTAGGATAGCCTTTATGTTTCGCAAAACCATACTCAGGAAAAGCTTTATCGAGCTCAACCATTTCTCTATCTCTGACGACTTTCGCTAGAATAGATGCCGCGCTTATCTCTTGGACTAAGCTATCGCCTTTGACTACTGCCTGTGATGGCATATCTAGCTTAGGGCAGCGATTACCATCCACCAAAACAAATTCCGGTTTAATCAATAATCCTTCCACGGCTCTTTGCATCGCCAACATAGTGGCATGCAATATATTCAACTGATCGATTTCTTCTGGTTCAGCACGTCCAATGCACCAACACAGCGCTTTTTCTTTGATTTCATCGAACAGTTTTTCTCGTTTCTTTTCACTGAGCTTTTTTGAATCAGCCAGTCCTTCTATAGGATTATTGGGATCTAAAATCACTGCTGCTGTCACTACAGCGCCCACCAAAGGTCCACGACCGACTTCATCAACACCAGCAATTAAGTTGGCTTTCGGGTATATAAATTCCATTATTTTCTAACCAAATCCAGTACAGCCTCTGCGGCTTGTTGGTCCGCATCACAACGAATGAGTTGATGCAATTGTAAGAAAGTTTGCTTCAGCGCTTCCACTTTTTCACCACCTTCCAATAATGGCAGTAATTGCGCAGCAAGCTGCTGTGGCTGACACTCTTCTTGGAGTAATTCTTTGACAATTTCTTTACCTGCCAATAAGTTTGGCAAAGAAACATAAGGGGTTTTAACTAAGCGCTTTGCAAGCCAGAATGTGAAGGGTTTCATTCGATACCCCACAACCATTGGACATTTTGTTAGCATACATTCCAACGCTGCCGTGCCTGATGCTAAAAGTGTCGCATCAGCCGCAGTCATCGCATCGCGAGCTTGTCCATCAAGAATATGGACATTCAATTCAGGAGCAACCTGCTGCTTTATTTCATCAAATTGCTGACGTCTCTTCTGATTTACCAAAGGCACTACAATATGTAAATCATCGAAATGACTATTTAATAGTGTAGCGGTTTTTAAAAAATCAGCACTGAGCATCTCCACTTCAGAATGTCGACTACCCGGTAATAAGGCTAAGCATTTTGCAGTTGCTGGGATATTTAAACGCTCGCGTGCCGCGTATTTATCTGGGTTGAGGGGAATCGAATCCGCCATTGTGTGCCCAATAAAACGGCAAGGAACATCAAAGCGGTCATAAAATGCCTTCTCAAATGGGAGAAATGCTAAGACTAAATTTGTTGAGCGACCAATTTTGAATACACGCTTTTGACGCCAAGCCCAAACAGAGGGACTAACATAATGGATAGTTTTAATACCTTTTGATTTTAAACGACCTTCAAGAGTGATATTAAAATCAGGTGCATCAATACCAACAAACACATCAGGCTGTAACTCAGTAAAACGCTGAGTTAAATCTTTGCGTATAGATAATAAGCGAGGTAATCGACCAAGGACTTCAACAATTCCCATGACGGCAAGCTCTTCCATTTCATACCATGCTTCACAACCTTCAGCTTGCATGAGTGGTCCAGCGACACCGACAAAACGGGCATTGGGAACGTGTTGTTTTAAGGCGCGGATGAGTCCTGCGCCTAAGATATCGCCAGATGTCTCTCCGGCAACAAGGCCAATAGTAAGTGGGCGGTTGCTATTTACCAAAATTCGCTCCTTATTAAAGGCCTTTTCGTATCTTCATCTACAACAGCAAAAAATTAACGAATAATTCCACGCTTAGATTGTGCTGAGTCTTCTAAAAAGTCGCTAAACACTTTAACGTGTTCATCCGTTTTAGCCATTTCAGCAATTTCTTCGCGCGCTTCTTCTAAAGATTTTCCTGAGCGATATAACGTTTTATACGCGTTACGGATCGCATGTAGAGACTCTTTTTCAAAACCACGACGTTTCAAACCTTCAAGGTTTAAACCGAATGGAGTTGCATGGTTACCTTGTGCAATGACGTACGGAGGCACATCTTGTGCAACACCAGAGCACCCACCCACCATAACGTGGGCACCAATTTGGCAAAATTGATGCACCGCAGTCATGCCACCAATAATGGCGAAATCACCTAAAGTGACGTGACCACCTAACGTTCCGTTATTCGCAATAATACAGCGGTTACCAATGATGCAGTCATGTGCAATATGGACGTTAACCATCAGTAAATTATCATTACCAATTCTAGTTAAGTCACCGCCTTGTGTGGTTCCACGATGGATTGTCACACTCTCACGGATGCGGTTACGATCGCCAATCTCAACACGAGTCGGTTCACCTTGGTATTTCAGGTCTTGGTTAATTTCACCAATTGAAGCAAATTGAAAAATAACGTTGTCACGACCGATTTTTGTGTGTCCGTTCACAACAATGTGAGATTTCAGCTCAGTACCTTCACCAATTTCAACATCAGCGCCAATATAGCAAAAAGGTCCAATGCGTACATTGGCACCAATAACAGCTCCATCTTCTACAATAGATGAGGGATGAACATAGGCAGTTTTGTCAATCATATCAGACCTCACGACGACGGGCGCACATCATTTCTGCTTCGCAGGCCACTTCTCCATCAACTTTTGCAACACCTTTAAAACGAGCAACACCGCGACGTTCTTTGATAAATTCGACTTCCAGGATCATTTGGTCTCCTGGCAGAACGGGACGTTTAAAGCGCGCGTTATCTATAGCTGCAAAATAATACAATTCGCCGGGCTCAAGTTTACCTACGCTTTTAAACGCAAGAATGCCTGTAGCCTGAGCCATCGCTTCTAAGATTAAAACACCCGGAAAAATTGGTTTGCTAGGGAAATGTCCCTGAAAGAATGGCTCGTTAAAAGAGACGTTCTTTACCGCGCGCAAAGATTTACCTTCTTCAAAATCCAATACACGGTCAACCAAAAGGAATGGGTAACGGTGCGGAAGTAGTTCTAAGATTTCTTCTATATTCAGAGTATGATTATCACTCATCGAAATACTCTTCCTGTCAATTAATACTATTTAATTAATGAATCGGCCCGCTTTAACTCAATGGTGAGTTAACAGGCAGGCCGGAAAAACGTAACTCAAGAAACTATTTTAGCTTGAATTACCAAATAATTACTGATTTTTTTGATTTTGGCTATCTAATTCACGTTCAATTGTTTTTAGACGCTTATTCATCTCATTGATGTTTAAGACTAAAGCCGCAGTTTTACGCCATGTTTTATTCGGCTGTAAAGGGATACCAGAAGAGTAAACTCCAGGCTCAGTAATTGGTCGCATGACCATTCCCATACCTGTTACGGTAACCTTATCACAGATTTCCATGTGCCCATTGATAACACTGGCTCCGCCAATCATACAATAACGACCGATTTTTAAACTACCGGCCATGATGACACCCCCCGCAACTGCGGTATTATCACCTATTGTTACATTGTGCGCAATTTGGCATTGGTTATCGATAATAACGCCATTGCCAATGACTGTGTTATCTAATGCGCCACGGTCAATTGTTGTACACGCACCGATCTCAACACGAGACCCGATGATCACGGTACCCAACTGAGGGATCTTGATCCAATTACCACGATCATTGGCATAACCAAAGCCATCCGAGCCGATCACTGTGCCAGATTGGATTAAACAGCTTTCACCAATTTCAACATGATGATACACACTGACGTTCGCCCATAAACGGGTACCTGCGCCAATACGGGTGTTTTTACCAATAAAGCAACCAGCGCCGATCACAACGTTATCACCTAGCACTACGCCACTTTCGATAACAGCATTCGCGCCAATAGCGACATTTTGACCAAGCTGAGCATCATCAGCAATAACGGCTGAAACATGGATATTCTCCGCAGGAGCTGGAGTGGTATCCATAATTTGTGCCATATACGCATAAGCAAGGTAAGGATTATCTACAACCAGTGCAGCAACCTTACAAGCACTCAGATCTTTTTCCGTTAAAACCACAGCAGCAGCTTGGCAGTCTGCCAATTTGTCGCTGTAACGGCTATCAGATAAAAAAGTAATCTGTTGATTGTTCGCTGAATACATCGGTGCGATACCGGTGATGACGATATCGCCATCACCGTGTAACTGTGCATTCAACTGCTGAGCGAGGTCAGCTAATCGAATTGAAGACATCTATTATTTAACCTGTTTTTGAACCTGGCTGGTGATATTGATACCATCTTTTGCATACGCAACTGCGTTTGCATCGATAACAACATCATAGCCTTCTTTCGCTGCAACAGCTTTAATAGAATCTTGGATACGGCTCAGAATTTTATTACGCTCTTCAGATTGACGACGACGATTGTCTTCCTCAAATTTTTGAGCTTTTTCAGCAAACTGGTCACGTTTAGTGATTAATTCTTTTTCCTGCTTTTCACGATCACTAGTGCTCATAGTCGCACCGTCACGACGCAGTTTTTCTACGCGTGATTGCAGATCTTTTTCCAGATTTTGCAATTCAGTAGCACGGCTTTTGAATTCACTTTCAAGCTGCTTAGCAACGGCTTCACGAGCAGGCATGTTTTGGAAAACTTCGCCAACATTCACGATAGCGATTTTTTCAGCATACGCACCCGCAGACATTGCTAAAGCAATACTCACACCCGCTGCACACAACAATTTTTTCACACTAAACTCCTTAACCCATTCTTATGGCTGGAAATTTTGGTAGCCCTCATTCTCTTATGAGGGCTGATTTCGATAGAGACTGGGCTATTACCAAGTTCTACCAATATTAAATTGGAACTGTTCTGACTTGTCGCCTTCGTAATCCTTGATAGGTTGCGCATAGGAGAAGACCAGAGGTCCAAGCGGCGAAATCCACTGTAAAGCAATACCAGTAGAAACACGGACATTGGTTGCTGTACCGTAGTCAGGCATACCTGCACGCCACGCTGGGTTAATACTATTCCAATTGGTATCCCATACTGTACCCGCATCCACAAATAGGGATGTACGGATTGTATTCGCATATTTTTCGTCGACAAATGGCGTTGGGGTGATCAACTCAAATGAACCTGCATACATCGCGTTACCACCAACTGCATCGCTGGATGGGCTACCTGGCTCAGGACCATCTTTGTCATTAATATTCTTCAGATAAACCGCTTTCGGACCGATGTTATTCGAACGGAAACCACGGATGGTGCTAGAGCCCCCTGCATAGAAGTTCTCATAGAATGGCATTTGTTTGCTACCAATACCATCACCATAACCTGCCTGTGCACGACCTAACACAACCCATGTTTCATCATCATTCAGTGGGAGGTATTGGGCAGTATCAAAACGCAGTTTGTAGTATTCGTTATCAGAGCCAGGGATTGTCACTTTACCTGAAACGCTGGTTTTGTTACCCGATGTTGGGAAGAAACCACGGTTTAAGGAGTTATACGTCCAACCTAAGTTCAGCGTAAAGTCATCCGCTCTGAAGCTTTCTTTGTTACGACCATCTTTAGTCACCGGTGGGTTTTCACCCATAGATTGCAGATAATCCCACATAGCTGCTTGCGCACGCATGTCAGACAGGTCGTTATGAACATAACCCGCACCAATACGGAAGGAGTTATTTTCATTGAATGGGAAGCTTAATGTGCTATCTAGGCCATACGTTTTGTTGTTATAGCCAGATAAGTCCGCATCTTTCGCACTAAAGTCGTTATAGAAAATACGTCCACCCAGACTCACACCGTTAACAGTGAAGTAAGGGTCTGTCATTGAAAACTCGACGTTGGTTGAGTAGTCATTTCGGCTAGCGTTAATGCCAACCGCATTACCTGTACCCAACCAGTTATCCTGAGTTACACCAACTTGGAAGCTAACGCCACTTTCAGTACCAAAACCAACACCAAAGTTCATTGAACCGGTGTTACGTTCTTTAACCTTATAGATAACATCAACTTGGTCTGGGCTACCTGGAATACGCTGGGTTTCAACATCAACTGTTTCGAAGAAGCCTGTACGATTCAGACGTTCTTTACCCAATTCAACTAAATCGTTACCTAACCACGCCCCTTCCATTTGACGCATTTCACGACGTAAAACAGAATCTTTACTGGTGTCGTTACCTTGGAAACGAATTTGACGAACATAGAAACGGTTACCTGCATCGACGTTCACATGTAATTTAACGGTTTTATCTGCATCGTTAATTTCTGGTTGGGTCATGACGCGTGGGTACGCATAGCCATAGCGACCAAATAAATCTTTAATTTGGTTTTCCATTTGAGTCACTTGCGCACCATTGTATAACTCACCTGGTGTGATAGTGATCAGTTCTTGGATATCTGCTAAATGCTCAGCCGTATTACCATTAACGTCTACACCGGAAATCTTATATTGATCGCCTTCAGTCACATTAATCGTAATGTAGATATCTTTCTTGTCTGGCGTCAGACTCACTTGTGTTGAGTCGATATTAAAACGTGCATAACCGCGATCAAGGTAGAAACTACGCAGAGTTTCTAAGTCTCCCGCCAGTTTTTGTTTTTGATATTTTTGGTCAGCCGCAAGGTTCCACCATGGCACATCGTCACGTAATTGGAGTTTATTCACCAATTCCGCTGTCGAATAATTTTTATTACCTACGATGTTGATCTGCTGAATTTTTGCAGATACGCCTTCAGAGAACACGAATTTTAAATCCACGCGGTTACGTGGTAATGGTGTGACCACGGCTTTTACTGTTGCATTGTATTTACCAACGCTGTAGTAAAAATCCTCTAAGCCTTTTTCAATATTCGCAATTTTAGTGCGGTCTAATGCCTCACCCACACGGATATTTGATGCTTCCAAGTTCTGCTTTAGCATGTCATCTTTTACAGATTTATTTCCTGTAAAAGTGATACTCGCGATGGTTGGTCGCTCTTTAACTTGAACGATCAGCGTGTTTCCATCACGCAGGACCCTAACATCTTCGAAGTTACCCGTAGAGAATAGCGAACGAATCGAACGACTAATATCTTCGTTATCGATTGAATCCCCGACCCTGACAGGCATGTTCAATAATGCTGCACCAACGGCGACGCGTTGTAGACCTTCGAAACGAATGTCTTTAACTACGAATCCGTCTGAACCGTATGCAGTGGCGCTACCTAAAAGCAGCGACGCTATGAGCAACTTTTTCATCGCCATCGTTGTTATGCGTATTCCTTACTGGTCCCAAGCTTACAAAATTAGAAGCGAGAGAAATCATTAAAAAGTGCAAGCCCCATTAACAAAATCAATGCCATTGCACCAATTCGAAAACTAAAGTCTTGTACTCGCTCAGACACCGGACTCCCTTTAATTTTTTCAATTAATAAGAAGAGTAAGTGCCCCCCATCTAACACAGGCAATGGAAATAGATTGATGATGCCTAAATTCACGCTAATCAGCGCAATAAACATCAAATAATATACCAAGCCTGACTCCGCCGAAACCCCCGCACCTTTTGCGATAGATACCGGACCGCTCAAGTTATTGAGTTTGACATCCCCAACAACCAGTTTACCCATCATATTGACAGTCAATTTCATCAACTGCCACGTCTTATCGCTAGCTTGATATAGTGCAGAAACAGGGTTGTACTGTTGCACCATTTTATATTCATCTGCTAACGGTAACACTGTTAATTCGACACCCGCAACACCAAAGCGCTCACCTTTTTTACCGTCCTGAGCATCAGGTACCAAGGTTAAAGTGATCAATTGCGAATTTCTTTGTACGGCTAATTTTAGTGGTGTCCCCGGATTATTTCGGATAATTCTCGTGACAGGATTCCAATCGTCCAGCACTTCTCCGTTGACACTGATAATTCTATCTCCCGGTTTTAAACCGGCACGTTCACCCGCTAAGCCTTCCGTTACTTTATGGATAACCGGATCAACTTTCGCAGACACTGGCATAATACCAATGGATAAAATTGGGTCCTGTTTTTCAGGATCAAATTGCCATGAACTTAAATCTACTGTTTTAGAAACCGGCTCATTATATCCTTGAGGCAAAACTTGTGCAGTAAATTCCCTATCACCTATTTTACTCACCAATGCTAAACGAACTGAATTCCAATCAGGTGTTTCGATACCATCTATCGATTTTAGTTCCATCTGAGGCTCAAAATTTGCCTCAGCGGCAATAGAATTCGGTTTAATACTCTCAATCACTGGGCGAACTGACGGTATCCCAATCATAAAGACAATCCAGTAGACAACAATAGCAAGCAAAAAGTTCGCAAGAGGTCCCGCGCTAATAATGGCGGCTCGCTGTCCAACTGTTTTGTTATTAAAAGCCAAATGTCGACGTTCTGGACTCACTTCACCAACGCGTTCATCGAGCATTTTGACGTAACCACCAAGCGGGATCAGTGCCAAAACAAACTCGGTGCCATGTTTATCAACTTTACGCCAGAGTGTTTTACCAAACCCTATAGAGAATTTTTCAACGTAAACACCGCAACGACGCGCGACCCAATAATGCCCAAATTCGTGCACGGTAATCAGCACACCAATTGCAATAATAAACGCCGCTAAGCTCCAAATAAATCCCATTAATCTTCCTAAAGACCAAAACCGTTAAAAACTAACAAATTCAGCCCTGCAAATACGGGAATTGCCGCAGTTAGGCTATCAATTCTATCTAATATTCCGCCATGACCTGGGATCAAATGGCTACTGTCTTTAATACCTGATTGGCGTTTAAACATACTTTCTGTCAAATCACCAAACACTGATACTACAACAACAATAATTGAAGTCACTAGTAAATAATCTGGCATTGCAGGGATTGGGGCATACAGGCTAAATAACCATGAGATAATTCCCGCAGTAATCAAACCACCGATTAAGCCTTCCCATGTTTTACCCGGAGACACTTTCGGTGCCATTTTATTACGCCCTATCGTACGTCCAAATGCGTAAGCGCCGGAGTCCGCTCCCCATACCAACAACATGACATACAGCAGCCACCATGCTCCAACAGAGGTATCCGCTTGATAACCAATCGTTCTTAATACCATCATACCGCTGTAGAAAGGTACGATAGTTAATACACCAAATAGCAATCGAATTATGACTGATTTGCCCCACGATGCCGATGCAGGGTAAGTCACCACTAATAAAATTGCGGCAATCCACCAGATTAAACCCGCCCATAGGCTATATAAAATAAACGAGGAATTGGCTAACGCAGTCATATCAAGCAGAGAAAATTGTATTGCGAGTAGTGCCACTGCAAATACAACAGCTAAACCAATACGTTTAGCTGGAGAGTGCCATCCTGCAAATTGGGCCCATTCCCACGCACCTAGAGCACAGACAGCTATCACAACTAGACCGAAATTCGCTGGAGACAGTAAAAAAAGTGCAGCAATAACAATTGGAATTAAAATCACCGCAGTGAGTAAACGATACTTCAGCACATCCATCCCCTTTTATTTGACAAGTTCGTCATCTGATTCTGCCCCACCATAACGGCGTTCGCGCTTGCTAAAAGCATCGACTGCATCCTGAAACACCATTTCATCAAAATCTGGCCATAAAACGTTGGTGAAATAAAATTCCGCATACGCAACCTGCCATAACAAGAAATTACTAATGCGATGTTCTCCACCTGTACGAATAACCAAATCAACACACTCTTGATCATGCATACAAATGTGGTCACTAATCGTACTTTCCGTGATGTCATCGACAGACAACTCACCACGATTCACTTTCTCATATACTTGTTTAACACTATTAACGATGTCCCATCGTCCACCATAATTGGCGGCAATATTCAGCTGTAGCCCCGTATTATTCGCTGTTAATGCTTCGGCTTTATCAATTCTTTTTCTTAAAGTTTCACTAAAGCGACCAACATCACCAATAATTTTTAGTTTTACGTTATTTTTATGCAGGTTTTTGACTTCATTATCTAATGCAAAAACAAACAGATCCATCAGTGAACTGACTTCTTTCTCGGGTCTTTTCCAGTTTTCACTGCTGAATGCGTAAAGTGTGAGAGAACGAATATTATTCTTTACTGCAAAACGCACAGAACTACGTACAGATTCAACACCTGCTCGATGACCAGTAATTCTGAATTTTCCTCTCTGCTTTGCCCATCGCCCATTGCCATCCATAATGATAGCAACATGCTTAGGCATCATAGAATCAGAGAGATTTTCACCACTAGAGTTCATTAAATGTTAATCCTTGTCTGTACTACTTGGGAAATCCGGCTCAATCATAACTCTTATAATTATAATTGCTGATAAGACACATCCTTAATTTACTTATTGTTGATATGCTTTTTATTCTCAACCCGCCACATATTAAAGATATATTATAGTTATCAGCAACTAAATAAATCACATATCAAGATTAAAATTCTTGAGTAATGAGTTGAGCGGCTTCACGACGAGCACAAGCATCGATTTCTAAGACCTCATCAATGGATGTGGGTTCCGAAAAATCTAATTTATCCATAATCTTGTGGTTGATTTTTGCAATATCCGTAAAACGAATTTTCTCTTCCAAAAATGCGCCTACGGTAATTTCATTCGCACCGTTTAATACTGTGGTAGCCGCTTGGCCTTGGTGGCATGCATCGATAGCCAATTTCAGGCAAGGATAACGTTGATAATCAGGTTCAACGAAAGTCAGTGAAGATAATGTAGTGAAATCCAATGGTTTAGCACCAGAAATAATACGCTGAGGGTATGCCATGCTATACGAAATTGGTGTACGCATGTCCGGCGTTCCTAATTGAGCAATCACACTGCCATCACGATAACGCACCATCGAGTGGATCACCGATTGTGGGTGAATAATCACTTCCATCTGCTGTTCAGTCGCATTAAAAAAATAACAGGCCTCGATATATTCTAGCCCCTTATTCATCATCGTTGCAGAATCAACGGAGATCTTACGCCCCATAGACCAATTTGGGTGGTTACACGCTTCATCAGGCGTCACCTGATCAAAATAAGATAATGGCGTATCCCTAAATGGTCCACCGGACCCCGTCAAAACAATGCTGGAAATACCGGAAGCCGTTAGATCTGCAAAACCTAAATTCAGCTGAATTTCTTCAGGTAAACTTTGGAAAATTGCATTATGCTCGCTATCTATTGGGAAAACTGTAGCATGGTGCTCACGAATCGCATTAAAGAATAAACGGCCACTGGTAATCAGAGACTCTTTATTCGCTAATAATATTCTTTTTCCTTTACGGATAGCCGCTAGTGTCGGCAAAAGTCCTGCGACACCCGTAATAGCTGACATCACTTGATCTGCTTCATCGAGTCCCGCGAGTTCAATTGCTGATTCTTTGCCCGATAAAACGTCTGTTTTGCAGTTATTTTCCGTCAAAATAGAACGCAATGCTTTCGCGGCACGCTCATCAGACATAGAGACATATTTAGGATTAAATTCAAGGCACTGGCTTGCCATTTCAGATACGTTTTGACCTGCAACTAATGCAAGAATTTGGAATTTATCAGGATTTTGACGAACAACAGAAAGTGTACTTGTACCGATTGAGCCTGTAGAACCCAGGATAGTAAGACGTTTCATAGTGATCAGATGCTCTGTATTAATTCAATACTGAGATTATATCAGCTTAGTGATGAGAAAGGATTGTTTAATAGAAATGATAAATAATAAAGCCATGCTAAAGCACACTTTTAAAAAATGTGTTCAGATGGCTTTATTATTAAGATGGATTAAAACTCCATCAGCTCCGCTTCTTTCTGAGCCAATGCTTCATCCACTTTTTTGATGAAATGATCAGTCAACTTTTGGATGTCATCCTGTGAACGGCGCTCGTCATCTTCACTGATTTCTTTATCTTTCAGTAAAGCTTTAACTTTATCGTTAGCGTCACGACGGACGTTACGGATAGCAATACGACCTTGTTCTGCGTCACCACGTACCACTTTGATTAAGTCTTTACGACGTTCTTCCGTTAATGGAGGAAGTGGAACGCGGATAACAGTGCCCGCTGAAGAAGGGTTCAGACCTAAGTCAGATGCCATGATTGCTTTTTCAATTGCAGGAGACATGCTGCGGTCAAAAACAGAAATAGCTAATGTGCGTGAATCTTCAACAGTCACGTTAGCTAATTGACGTAAAGGCGTCGCAGAACCGTAATATTCAACAGTGATACCGTCTAACAGGCTTGGAGAAGCGCGGCCAGTACGAACTTTACTGATTTGACTTTTTAATGATTCAAGGCTCTTTTCCATACGGTCTTGAGCATCTTTTTGGATTTCGTTAATCACGTTATCAACCCTTAAGAACTAGTTATTAAAGGCCGCTAAGCAGCCTCGCTTAAATTGTCTGAATTTATGCTAGATAATACATTCAAACTCAGGTCATGTCTCTGAGTATTAATTGTGAGAAATCAGAGTTCCTTCGTTTTCACCCATCACAACACGGCGTAATGCGCCTGGCTTATTCATGTTGAAAACACGAATTGGCAGGTTGTGATCGCGGGCTAGCGTAAATGCAGCTAAGTCCATAACTTTCAATTCACGCTCAAGAACATCTTGATAATTCAGTTTTTCATACAGAACGGCATCAGGATCTTTGGCAGGATCTGACGAGTAAACGCCATCAACTTTTGTGGCTTTCAGTACAACATCAGCTTCAATTTCAATGCCTCGTAAGCAAGCTGCTGAGTCCGTTGTGAAGAATGGATTTCCTGTACCCGCAGAGAAAATAACCACACGACCATGACGCAATAAGCTAATGGCTTCAGCCCAGCTATAGTTATCACATACGCCATTGAGTGGAATTGCAGACATCAGTCTTGCGTTAACGTATGCACGGTGTAGTGCATCACGCATTGCCAGACCGTTCATGACAGTTGCTAGCATCCCCATATGGTCACCAACAACACGATTCATACCTGCTTGTGCCAAGCCAGCACCGCGGAACAAGTTACCACCACCAATAACCACACCGACCTGTATACCCAGTTCTATAAGTTCTTTGATTTCCTGAGCCATACGATCTAAAACGCTAGCATCGATACCAAAACCTTCTGCACCTTGTAGAGCCTCGCCACTTAGTTTAAGCAGAATACGCTGATAAACGGGTTTTGCATTGGTTGCCATGAGTTGTGTCCTAACAGGTCATTATTGGAGTCATACATAAAGAGTCACGCTCTCTATGCCGAAAAATGTATTTATACAGAATGCTACACAAAAATAGTTCAAGTTGCAGGAAGTTAAGTCGCTACTCTAAAAGAGTGCGAAAGCATGCAGCTTGAAATATGCAGTGTATTAAAGAAAGGCCGCCAATTGGCGGCCCTTTAAGTTGATTACTTGCTCATTGCAGCAACTTCTGCTGCGAAGTCAGTTTCAACTTTTTCGATACCTTCGCCAACTTCGAAACGGATGAAGTTAGTTACAGTAGCACCTTTTTCTTTCAGTAAGTCACCAACAGATTTGCTTGGATCCATTACGAAAGGCTGGCCAGTCAGAGAGATTTCGCCAGTGAATTTGTTCATGCGACCGATAACCATTTTTTCAGCGATTTCGCGTGGTTTACCAGATTGCATAGCGATGTCTAACTGAATTTGGTGCTCGTGAGCAACAACATCAGCTGGAACGTTGTCTGGAGTCACATATTCTGGTTTGCTTGCAGCAATGTGCATAGCGATGTGTTTCAGCAGTTCTTCATCTGCGCCTTCGCCAGCAACCAGAACACCGATACGAGCACCGTGCAGGTAGCTACCTACTTGTGCGCCTTCCAGAATAGCAACGCGACGGATATTGATGTTTTCACCAATTTTCGCAACTAACGCTGTACGAGCTTCTTCGAATTTTGCTTTCAGAGCGTCGATATCAGCATTTTTATCTGCAACAACAGAAGCTAATACTTCTTTACCGAATGCTAAGAAACCAGCATCTTTAGCAACGAAGTCAGTTTCACAGTTCAGTTCGATCAGTGCGCCAGTTTTACCGTCGTTGAAAACTTCAGTCAGAATAACGCCTTCAGCTGCAACGCGACCTGCTTTTTTAGCCGCTTTTGCTTGACCTGATTTACGCATGTTGTCGATTGCTAATTCGATGTCGCCGTTAGCTTCAACTAATGCTTTTTTACATTCCATCATACCTGCGCCAGTACGTTCGCGCAGTTCTTTTACCAATGCAGCGGTAATTCCAGACATGTGATTTATTCCTCGATGTTCCCCGTGAGAGTTTTCTCACGAGGATAGTTCTGATTCACAGAGTACAAAAGGGGCCCAATCAGGCCCCTTCTAACTATATATAGCAGTACCTGTATAGCAATACCTAGTTAATAAGGGGTGACCTTATTATTCAGCTTCTACTAAGTTTTCTTCTGCTTGAACAGCCAGATCTTGTGAACGGCCTTCACGAACGGTGTTTGCAACAGCGCCCAGATACAGTTTGATTGCACGGATTGCATCGTCGTTACCAGGGATAACGAAGTCGATACCGTCTGGATCAGAGTTAGTATCAACGATAGCGAAAACTGGGATACCCAGGTTGTTAGCTTCTTTGATAGCAATGTGTTCGTGGTCTGCATCGATAACGAACAGAGCGTCTGGTAAACCGCCCATATCTTTGATACCGCCTAAGCTGTTTTCTAACTTACCAAGTTCACGAGTACGCATCAGCGCTTCTTTCTTGGTCAGTTTGTCGAAAGTACCGTCTTGTGACTGAACTTCCAGATCTTTCAGACGTTTGATTGACTGACGAACAGTTTTCCAGTTAGTCAGCATACCACCTAACCAACGGTGGTTAACGAAATATTGATCACAGCTGTTAGCAGCTTCTTGAACGGCTTCGCTTGCAGCACGTTTAGTACCAACAAACAGAATTTTGCCTTTACGAGAAGCAATTTTAGTCAACTCAGCCAGAGCTTCGTTGAACATTGGAACAGTCTTTTCCAAGTTGATGATATGAACTTTGTTACGAGCGCCGAAAATGAAAGGTTTCATTTTAGGGTTCCAGTAACGAGTCTGGTGACCAAAGTGAACGCCCGCTTGTAACATATCGCGCATGGAAACAGTTGCCATTTTATACCTCTGTATATAAGTAATTGGGGTTATGCCTCCACGAATCCCATGCTACCGACTCTAAAGCTGCGTCTAAACGCATAAGAGCACCCCGGCGCATGTGCCGATTCGTGTGTGTTATTACACAATTGAGTTTTAGTTTACGCACATCCAATTGATGTCTTCGATGTTCATTCGCAAACCCAAGATTGGATTAAAAATGAGATAAAGAGAAAAATATGGATTGCCGGCGCGCTTTATACCATAAAATGCAGTTGTAATCCAATAATTGTTGTTTTTTTCACTGATAAAAACCGAAATAGTCATTCCCGTCACGACGAACTTTACCGCAAAATAAAATCACTATTTAGCAAATTTGGAACGACAACAAAACGATAGCGAAAAATGCGAGAAGTAAAAACTATTCCATCTAGAATAGACGAGCAATTTTGGCAATTTGTGCTCTAAAAAGCTCAATTTGAACAAGCCCACCTTAAGGCTTGGCTTACCCTATGCCTCATTCGTTGTTTTTAACCCGACTCTAGGCGCCTAAACATATCGCCTACTAGTTGGCAGAAAATGCGGTGACTGTTACCATACTCAGCATCAACAGTAAAAATGTCGCAACAATTGCCCATTTCGAATCCCTTTTTTTAACATGTCTCAAATTCTTGCAGACATATATGGACTGAACTCATGGCTATTATTATCAAAACTGAAGAAGATATTCAGAAAATGCGTGTTGCTGGTCGCCTAGCAGCAGAAGTGTTAGAAATGATTGCACCGCATGTTGTGCCGGGAGTCAGTACAGGTGAACTGGATCGCCTTTGCCACAAACACATTGTTGAGCAACAACAAGCGATCCCTGCCTGCCTTGACTACCATGGTTTCCCTAAATCTGTTTGTATTTCTGTGAATGATGTTATCTGTCACGGAATTCCAAGCGACGATAAAATTCTAAAAGACGGTGATGTGGTTAACATTGATGTTACCGTTATCAAAAATGGCTTCCACGGTGATACTTCTAAAATGTTCATCGTCGGTAAACCAACGATCCAAGGCGAGCGCCTGTGCCAAGTAACCCAAGAAAGCTTATATTTGGCAATTCGCATGGTTAAACCGGGTATCCGTTTACGTACTATCGGTAAAGCAATTCAAGAATTTGTTGAAAAACAAGACTTATCCGTTGTTCGCGAATATTGCGGACACGGTATTGGTGAAGGCTTCCACGAAGAACCACAAGTTCTACACTATGATGCAGATGACAGCGGTGTTGTCCTGCAAAAAGGAATGACATTTACTATCGAGCCAATGGTCAATACAGGCGATTACCGCATCCGCACCATGAAAGATGGCTGGACCGTGAAAACCAAAGACCGCGGTTGGTCTGCGCAGTACGAACACACCTTAGCAGTGACTGACAATGGCTGTGAAATTTTAACTCTACGTAAAGAAGAAGAGCCTTTTATTTCGGCTGTTCTGATTAACGAGTAATCATCTTTAAGCTCCTCGTATGAGGAGCTTAGTTTTACTGTTCATCCCTGCTAAAAAAACGTAAGCTGATCATAATCTCTGTATGGCTCTCAACACGGACAGATCATGATGACAGCACCTTCAAACAGCTACCTCTCCCCCACTCAGTTCCAACCTTCTGACCTTGAGCTTTCAGCGCTTCGACAACACGTTGATCAATTTGATGCTTGGCAAGAATCCGCTTTTCACCAAGGGCAAAATGTCGTGGATTTACTGCACGCGCGCAGCGACTACCTTGACGCCTTACTGACCAAGCTCTGGCAATCTTACCAATTTGATCAATGTGCCAATATGTCACTGATTGCAGTGGGCGGCTACGGGCGTCATGAACTTCACCCGCTGTCAGATATTGATATTTTAGTCCTAAGCCAACAGCCTCTTCCTGAAAATATTGCCACCAAAGTGGGACAATTTATCACCTTACTTTGGGATCTACGCTTTGATATTGGGCACAGCGTTCGCTCACTGGAAGAGTGCATTGAGGCAGGAAAACAAGACTTAACCACTGCCACTAATTTGATTGAATCTCGTCTAATTTGTGGTGATATCGCGCTATTTTTAACCTTACAGAAAACCATATTTAGTGATGACTTTTGGCCTTCAGCCACTTTCTTCGCCGCTAAGTTGGCAGAACAGCAAGAACGCCACCAGCGTTATCACAGTACCAGTTACAACTTAGAGCCTGACATTAAAAGTAGCCCCGGAGGATTACGAGATGTTCATACCTTACTGTGGGTAGGACGACGTCATTTTGGCGCAACGACCGTAGATGAAATGGTTGGATTTGGCTTTCTCACCGAAGAGGAACGCCATGAGCTCAAAGAGTGTTTAACATTCTTATGGAAAATTCGATTTGCCTTGCACTTGGTCGTTAAGCGCTATGATAACCGATTACTATTCGACCGCCAATTCAGTGTTGCACAATCATTAGGTTATACCGGTGAACGGAACCAGCCTGTCGAACGTATGATGAAGGATTTCTATCGCGTCACTCGCCGCGTTAGAGAACTAAACCAAATGCTACTTCAGCTCTTTGATGAAGCCATCTTAGCGTTGAATCCAAATGAAAAACCACGACCTATCGATGAGTATTTTCAACTACGTGGTAATTTAATCGATGTTATTGATGAAATGCTGTTCATCAAGCAGCCCGAAGCCATTTTAAAAATGTTTTATCAAATGGCGCGCAATCCGAATATTGACGGTATTTATTCCACAACATTACGCCAATTACGGTTTGCAAGGCGCGATCTTAAGGTTCCCTTATGTGAAATTCCTGAAGCACGCCGTATGTTTGTGAAAATATTGCGCCACCCCAGAGCAATCAAAGGGGCATTTGTGCCCATGCATTTACACAGTGTTCTCAGTGCCTATACCCCGTTCTGGAGCAATATTGTGGGTCAAATGCAGTTTGACCTATTCCACGCCTATACCGTGGATGAACACACCATTCGCGTTCTACAAAAAATTGATAGCTTCACACAAGAAGAAAATCGCCGCGAGCACCCTCTTTGCGTCAGTGTTTACCCGAAAATTTTGCAGCCAGAGCTCCTACGATTAGCCGCCATGTTTCATGATATCGCCAAAGGACGCTCTGGAGATCATTCTGAGCTAGGAGCTGAATTTGTCTATGAGTTCGCTCTACAACACGATTTTACGACCAAAGATGCCGAACTCGTTGCATGGCTAGTGAAAAACCACCTGCTAATGTCCGTAACAGCGCAGCGCCGAGATATTCAAGATCCTGATGTGATTAAACAATTTGCTGGAAATGTAATATCGACCGCTCGCTTAAACTATCTTATGTGCTTAACCGTTGCGGATATTTGTGCCACAAACAGTACATTATGGAATAGTTGGAAACAAAGCCTGATTCGCGAACTCTACCTTTCAACAGAGCATCAGCTTAACCAAGGAATGCAAAGCACTCCAGATCTTCGAGAGCGCATTCGCCATCATCGTTATCAGGCACTATCGCTGCTACGCCAATCTCACATTGATGAAGAACAGCTCAACAAATTATGGTCCCGCTGCCATGCGGATTATTTTCTACGCCACACCCCCATGCAACTCGCTTGGCATGCTAATCATCTGCTCAAACATGATTTAACCCAACCATTGATATTAATCAGCACGCAGCCCAAACATGGTGGAACGGAGATTTTCATCTGGTGTCATGATAAGCCACACTTATTTGCAGCAGTTGCGAGTGAACTTGATAGACGCAATTTAAGTATTCATAGCGCTCAAATTTTTACCAATAAAGATAATATGGCGATGGATACGTTTGTTGTACTTGAACCCAATGGCTCACCACTTTCAAAAGATCGATATGAACATATTCGCAAAGCCTTGTTGCTCGCCGTTCAACAACCGGAAATCCCATTACCAAAACCACGCATGATCCCAGCTAAATTGCGTCATTTCAGCGTACCAACGAAAGTGAATTTCTTGCACTCCAATCATGAACGTCGTACCTACATGGAGTTATTCGCCCTCGATCAACCTGGACTGCTTGCCAAAATAGGGCATATTTTTGCCCAAATGGAGATTTCGTTATACGGTGCCCGTATCACCACTATTGGTGAAAAAGTCGAAGACTTTTTTGTTCTCGCCGATAAAGAACACAAAGCGCTGGATAAAAATATGCAACAAGAGTTATCAGAAAGGTTGACAGAAGCCCTTAAATCGAAGGATAAATTATAGTGCCAACCTGATTTATGGCATGTCCCTGACTGAGAACCATTGTAGGAGAAAAAGCATTAATGCAACAATTACAAGCAATTATTGAGCAAGCCTTTGAAGATCGCGCATCGATTACGCCTAACACCGTGACACCTGCCGTCAAACAAGCAGTAACAGAAACCATCGCATTATTAGATAGCGGTAAACTGCGCGTGGCAGAAAAAATTGGCGGAGTTTGGGTCACTCACCAGTGGTTGAAAAAAGCCGTTTTACTCTCATTCCGTATTCATGATAACCAAGTCATTGAAGGCGCAGAAAGTCGTTATTTTGATAAAGTTCCGATGAAATTTGCTGACTACGACAAAGCCCGTTTTGAACGTGAAGGCTTCCGCGTTGTGCCACCAGCCGCAGTACGCCAAGGCGCTTATATCGCTAAAAACAGCGTATTAATGCCATCTTACGTCAATATTGGGGCGTATGTAGATGAAGGCACGATGGTTGATACATGGGCAACCGTGGGTTCTTGTGCACAAATCGGTAAGAATGTTCACTTATCTGGTGGTGTTGGTATCGGTGGTGTTCTTGAACCATTACAAGCGAATCCGACTATCATCGAAGATAACTGCTTTATCGGCGCACGTTCTGAAGTCGTTGAAGGGGTGATCGTCGAAGAGGGTTCTGTTATTTCAATGGGCGTTTACTTGGGTCAAAGCACCAAAATTTATGATCGTGAGACTGGTGAGATTTTCTATGGTCGCGTCCCTGCCGGCTCTGTTGTAGTTTCAGGTAACTTACCCTCTAAAGATGGTAGCTACAGCCTATACTGTGCAGTGATCGTGAAGAAAGTGGATGAAAAAACCCGCGGTAAAGTGGGTATCAACGAGTTATTAAGAAGTATTGATGAGTAATATGCGGATAATTATCCTCTAACTACTTAACCAATCTCAAAACTCTCACCTCCCCCTTATATTTTAAGGGTTACAAGGTGCCAAACGCAAAGCTACCCCGAAGCGCATACTTTGTCTGCAAATCGGGTAGCCGAGTGACCCTTGATCCACAATGAAAAATTCCTTCCCCTAAGCATAAATACCCCGTTAAGTCAGCGGAAGCCTCTGGGTTATAGATAAATAACCTAAATAATAAAGTATTTTTTATTAGAAAGAGAGGTTGGTCAAACACGATTAATCGCGCATAATATGACCGAGAATTTACCGCCCTTGGTCAATTAACTGCTATTATTAGATGGTTATTTTGTCACTCATCATTCTATAAGCAATTAGGGCTCAGTAAATGGTTATAAAGAGAGACCGCTTTGTTTATAACCCCAAGGTCATTGACATAGTCCCTTACGATTAAGCGAGCTAATATGTACGACAATCTGAAAAGTTTAGGTATCAGCAATCCACAAGATATCGACCGCTATTCCCTGCGCCAAGAAGCTAATAACGACATTTTAAAAATCTATTTTCGTAAAGATAAAGGTGAGTTCTTCGCTAAAAGCGTGAAATTTAAATACCCACGTCAGCGTAAAACGGTAGCAGCCACTGATGGTAGCAATAACTTCAAAGAAATTAACGAAATCAATACTAACTTACGTTATGTAATTGAAGAATTAGATCAAATTTGTCAAAGCGACCACACTGATATCGATTTAAAACACAAAATCTTGGATGACTTACGTCATTTAGAGCATGTGGTATCCAACAAAATCGCAGAAATTGAAGCCGACCTTGAAAAGTTAACGCGTAAATAATCGCGTTTTCCCACTGCACTGTAAATCCTCGTTTGGTATTCAACCACCAATACTTTTACAGTGCAGATGCTTGTTTTATCATACTTAAAGCATATCAGCCCAAGCCTGTAACCATGCTTTAGCAAACTCTTCGGGCTCTTCCACTTCAGTCGCATCAATAAATAAGATATCGCCAATACGACTGCCAGATTGCTCGGCTAACAGCTCATCGAATTGCTTTCCTGCCCCACAGAAATTTTCATAACTGCTATCACCTAAAGCAATGACGCCATATCTCAACTCAGGCTGATAACCGATAACATCTTTAATTTCATAAAATAGGGGCGCGATCGTATCAGGGAAATCACCTTGCCCAGTGGTAGAGGTGATCACCAAAGCAATACCTTCACCTGCATTATAGACTTGCCAATCCGCCAATGTCGGCTCATCAAACACTTCAATTTCATGACCTTGCTGTTCAAGAATCTCTTGCGCCACTTCTGCAACGGCTAATGCATTACCATATACCGTCCCGACAAAAATTCCGATTTTGGACATAATGCCCCTCCTTATGAAAAAATATCAAATAGAACGATTGATAACATCGATGTCGAGCTCATTGACGGCGTCAATCCATCCAAATTGCTCAATGAGTGATAGCCATTGTGCATCCCACGATGCGACTAAGGATATTTTTTCTTCTGTTATAGGGTGAATAAATATTAGCTGACTAGCATGTAGCATCAAACGTGAGACAGAAAAATGCTCAGCCACACCGCGATTTTGCCGTAAATCACCATGCTTGCTATCCCCAATAATTGGGTGGCGCAAGTGGGACATATGCCGTCTTAATTGATGCTTACGACCTGTTTCTGGTTTTAACTCGACAAGACTAAAACGGGCAGTATCATAGCGACCGATAGCGACAGAGCACTCGACTGTTGCCAACGGTTTATAGTGAGTAACACACTCTTGTAGCCTTGGTTCTTTCGTCGCATTTTTATCTGCAATTTTGTCGAGCTCTTCCAATAACGGATAGTCCAACCTATCCCCATCCATGACATAGCCTCGAACAATCGCATGATACACTTTTTCCATACGATGCTGCTCAAACTGCTCTGCCAGTAGCCTTGCTACATCACTGGACAACGCAAACAGCAAAACGCCTGATGTCGGTCTATCAAGACGGTGAATAGGAAAAACATGCTGCCCAATTTGATCTCGCAATGTTTGCATGACAAACACCGTCTCTTTACTATCGAGCCAGCTGCGATGAACTAACATGCCTGCAGGTTTATTGACCGCAACCACATACTCATCTTGATAGATAATTTCCAGCATCTGTTACTCGCCCATCATGGTGAATTGAAAATAGCTATCTAACTCACGAAGATGGTCTAGGAACACAATAAAGCGCCCTTCCTCATCTTCTTTGTAGATTTCCTCAAAATAAGGGGCAATAGCAAAATTGTTCGGTAACATCGCACCTTGATCTATCATTGCGGTTAGGCGGGGAATTAAGATCCACTGTAACCATTGCGCAGCTTCCATCGTATCAATAGCAAAAGGTTCTACGCTTTCAAACGCTTCAGGGCTTGGCGGAAGCTCATCCCATAGAGATTTGTCTCTCATTTCCATTTCGAGATGCCCGAGTTTCTCTAGAATGCGTTGCTCAATATTCATACTAAAACCTATTCGACTGTAATAATTCAAAATATACCGTATTTTATGGCACGGTTCTGTCGAAAACATGGGGATGGCTGAAATAAAAAGCAATCAAACGCCCTCAAATTATTCCGCTATATCCTTTCGCTCATATTTATTAAAAAAATTAATAATCATTTATCATTTATTGTATATTTGGCATTTATTATCAAATGTTTTTCTATACAGTTTGCTTTTTTCATTATTAACATAAAGATGGTTTATCTATGGGACTATTAAAGCAGTGGCGTCAACAAAATCAGACATGGAAATCTTTCACTAACAAATATGTACAGCTAAAAAGAAAGATTCGCATTGCTAGATTGCCTTCACAACAATATCAGCAATATCAATCGATGTGCGACAGCTATCAGAGCGCTCTATTATCCGCGTCCATTGATGGCGTACCGCAATTTATTGAGCGTCCTATAAATAAATATCTGCACAAAGCGTGGAGTGGTAAAGAAAAGTTATCAACTGCGAGCTACACATTAGATTTAATTGAAAGAACCTTTACCCCCGAAGCCATTACTGCCATGTTTTCGGATAAACGTGAAGGACTGACTATTGCTAATATTGAGCTAAAATCGGGTGATTTTGCTCAATTAAAAATGATCTATTCCCAATATCCTCGTGAAGGGGATCTCTCAATTCATTTACTCAATGAAACTGGCGATGAAATCTATCTGATGAGTTTCTCATTCGGGGAGCAAGGTCAACTCTATGTGTGTTCTCTACAAGGACCATCTACCGAGCAGAGCGTAGAGCAAGTGAAATCTATCACGAAACAAATGCACGCAATGAGACCTAAAAATCTGTTAATGTCAGCCATTTATGCTGTAGCGGCTTATTTCCAAATCAAATCCATTAACGGGATTTCGAATAACTGTCATATCAAGAGCCAACATTTAAAATCCAGCTACGATACGTTTTGGGAAGAGTGTGGCGGTGTATTAAATTCTGCGGGATGGTATCAGTTACCGCTTCAAGAACCCGTACGTGATATTGAATCCGTTAAAAGCCAGAGACGCTCTGAATTCCGTAAACGCGAGGCGCTACGAGAAGCCATGTTCCAGAACATAGTTCAATCCCTTACCCTCTACTCAAACACGGCGCAGAAATAAAAAAAAGTAGCCAGTTAAAAACTAACTGGCTACTTATCTATCAACTGACTTGCATCCTGCAATGCGACTTCCTGCCGCCTAACATCCTGTTAGAAAAATGAGCAAATTAACTGCTCTGCTAGGCTATCCATTTCCTTGTTTTTAAAATGTAAATTGCTAAACAACTACCCTGTCCAGCCCGATAAGAATGTATTAAATCCATTAATGAAACAACCTAGTATTCCATTCTTATGTGGTTCAAAAAATAATAAAAAACTTAAAATAGATAGTAATGCCATGAAATTAAAAGTTAAATAGTTATCATTTCAGTAAAATGAAAATTTATTAAGATATGGCTTAACCCAATTGTAGGTAATGACTTACAGTTCAATGCTGCTAATCTCTTACCCCTGAGATGATATAACTGGCTTCAACTGTTGAATAAAACTCGCAAGATTTTCTGCAATTACCCGTCGCTGCTTACTTCCGAATGTTTCCACAATAATTTCTCCCGTTAAATTACACATGGAAATCATCTCTAATTCAGAATCTAATGTGGCGATAAACAGCGTTGGTGATAACTTTAATCGTTTTTGCGTCACCAGATGCCCAATCAGGTTTTCTTGTAAACGAATAAAATCTTCTTCACTCCACACTTGAACCAAGTTCAATGACAGATCATTGAATGTCGCACACATATCTCCGGCTAATTGCGTAGTATAAAAAGCATGGATGTCATCTTGTAATTGCAAGTCGACACCATTAGCTACATTACTTAGGCTTTTTTCTGCTAATGGAAATGGTTGAGGCTCCCAATAAACCACATCGTCACCAGTACGGACGATACAAGGAGACGGTACGCCATAAAGTTCAGAGGAACTTGGCGGTAATCCCGTAACGTCTTGCCACTTTGCTACATACTGGCTAGTAAAATTTTTAATTAAATCAGAGATTATTGTATTCATCGTTTTTCAACTGTTAGAAATAACATTATTTAAACCAATTTAAATTGGCGGACTCAATATTACAGATAAGTGGTATTATGACAGAAGTTAACAAACGAATAAAACGTACTCAGTTTACCTATTAAGGACTGATGCGCCGAAAGATAAGGATCACTATGTCTCACTATCAGAATAACCCTGCTCTCGATAATTTAACGCTGGGAAAGAAGACGGCTTATCATGACCAATATGATGCCGCTTTATTACAAGCTGTACCACGCAGTCTTAATCGAGATCCTTTGGACATTCATGCTGATAGCCTGCCATTTCACGGCGCAGACATCTGGACACTGTATGAGCTTTCTTGGCTAAACGCCCGCGGAGTCCCTCAAGTTGCTATAGGCTCTGTTAGTATTGATGCCACAAGTGAAAATCTCGTAGAATCCAAAAGTTTTAAGCTTTACCTCAACAGTTTCAACCAGACCCGTTTTGAAACGTGGGAAAATGTGCGAACCGTTTTGCAAAAAGACCTAAGCCGCTGTGCTAACGGCGAGGTTAAGGTTACACTTTATAAGCTTGACGATTTCACTCAGCAAGCCATTCACCAATTCCAAGGTGTCTGCATTGATGAGCAAGAGATTGATATCGATAACTATGAATTTAATCGTCAGTATCTGGTCGATTGTACCCAATCAGAGGTCGTCGAAGAAATCCTCGTCAGCCATCTGTTAAAATCAAATTGCTTGATCACCAACCAGCCTGATTGGGGTTCAGTACAAATTCATTATCGTGGTCCGAAAATCAATCACGAAGCGTTATTACGTTACCTCGTCTCATTTCGTCATCATAATGAATTTCATGAACAGTGCGTGGAACGCATTTTCAACGACATAACAATACTGTGCAAACCGGAAAAGTTATCGGTATATGCACGCTATACTCGCCGAGGTGGATTGGATATCAATCCATGGCGCAGTAATGAACAATTTGAGCCTGAAACGGGTCGTTTGGCACGGCAATAAGTACCTACTAAATTGAAAAACAGTGTAATTTAAGAGAATGCTATTTAAATCATTTTCAATGTAATTCACGCGTCAATAGCCCAATTGGGTAAAGGAGTGTTACTTGATTACTCATATCAGTCCATTAGGATCTATGGATCTACTGTCTCAGCTTGAAGTCGACATGCTGAAACGTACGGCGAGCAGCCATTTGTATCAATTGTATCGAAACTGCTCCTTAGCGGTGTTACATTCAGGAAGCTTAACTGACAGCAGTAAAGAGCTATTAGAAAAAAGTGCAAGTTTTGATATCAATATCTTACGTCGCGAACGTGGCATTAAGCTGGAACTCATCAATCCCCCTGAAAAAGCATTCGTTGACGGAAAAATTATTCGCTCATTACAAGCTAACTTGTTTGCTGTACTGCGCGATATTCTGTTTGTGCATGGACAAATCAGTACAGCAAAACAGCAATTCCATCTCGATTTGGAAAACAGTGTCCATCTAACCAACATGATCTTTTCTATTTTACGTAACGCCCGTGCTCTGCATATTGGTGAAGACCCGAATATGATCGTGTGCTGGGGTGGTCACTCCATCAATGAAAACGAATATTTATATGGTCGTAAAGTTGGTAATGAACTTGGCTTACGCGAACTGAATATCTGTACCGGTTGTGGACCGGGCGCGATGGAAGCGCCGATGAAAGGCGCTGCGGTTGGTCATGCGCAGCAACGTTACAAAGACAGTCGTTTTATCGGTTTAACCGAACCCTCTATCATCGCGGCAGAGCCACCTAACCCACTCGTTAACGAACTGATTATCATGCCTGACATCGAAAAACGTCTCGAGGCATTTGTGCGTTTAGCTCACGGGATTATTATTTTCCCAGGTGGTGTAGGGACTGCGGAGGAACTTCTGTATTTGTTAGGCATCATGATGGATCCTGAAAATACCGAGCAAGTGTTACCTCTCGTGCTCACTGGACCAAAAGAGAGTGCTGAATATTTTTCTGTACTGGATGACTTTATTCGCCACACTCTGGGTGATGAAGCCAGCAAACATTATCAAATCATTATCGATAACCCACAAGAAGTGGCTCGCGTAATGAAAAAAGGAATGTCTGCTGTGAAAGAGAGCCGCCGTAATACTGGCGACGCTTACAGTTTCAACTGGTCGATTAAAATTGCACCAGACTTACAGCATCCATTTGAACCAACCCATGAAAATATGGCGTCACTGAACTTGCACCCAGACCAATCTCCTGAAAAATTGGCGTCTGATTTACGTCGTGCTTTCTCTGGGATTGTCGCGGGTAACGTGAAAGAAGTTGGTATGAAAGCCATTGAAAAACATGGTCCTTTCAAAATTCACGGTGATAGCGACATCATGAAACGTATGGATATTTTACTCCAAGGTTTCGTGAAACAGCATCGTATGAAATTGCCGGGTGGCACCGCTTACGAACCTTGCTATGAAATTGTGAAATAATCACCTACGCGCCAAGGACGGTGCGTTTAACTACCAAACGGCTTATGATCCATTTATTAATTATTGATGCTTTAAATTTAATTCGACGTATCCACGCGGTTCAGGGTAGCCCATGTGGAGAAACCTGCTTGTCCGCTATTTCTCAATTGATTAACCACACTAATGCAACTCACGTTGTCGCCGTCTTTGATGAGGAAGGTCGACACCATAGTTGGCGCCATGAAAAGCTACCTGACTATAAAGCAGGACGTCAGCCTATGCCTGAATCATTACACACTGAACTCCCCAACTTAGTTGCTCAGTTTGAAGAAAATGGTATTCATTGCTGGCAATCTGAGGGAGACGAAGCCGATGACTTAGCGGCCACTCTCGCTAAACGCATTGCCGATTCTGGGCATACCGTCACCATCGTCTCCACCGATAAAGGCTATTGTCAGTTGCTGTCACCCAATTTACGTATTCGTGACTATTTTCAAAAACGCTGGCTAGACGTGCCTTTTATCGAAAATGAATTTGGGGTCAAACCTGAACAACTTCCTGACTACTGGGGTTTAGCGGGGATCAGCAGCAGTAAAGTTCCCGGAATTGCAGGAATTGGAGCTAAAAGCGCCACGGAGCTGCTTCAGCGATTCCGCTCGATTGAAAATTTGTACGCCAACTTTGATGTTCTTGAAGAGAAATGGCAGAAAAAATTAGCAAATCAAAAAGATATAGCGATAATCTGCCGCGAAATTGCGACACTAAAAACGAATATTGCGTTGAAAGGCAACCTAAACCAATTACGCTATCAAGCTAAATAGCAGACACAAAAAAGGTCACTTCAAAGTGACCTTTTTGCTATTCAAACCAATCCAGCTTTGACTTAATAATATTCACGCGCCATTGGGTTTGCAGACCAAACACGTTGTACATGCACGGTGACTTCTTCACGGTCATGGTAAAGCTGTTTTGCGTGGATCAGAACGTTGATACCATTCTCTTTCAGCTGAACTTTCATTTTTTCCAGAATATGCGCGACTTCTTCATAACGCTTTTTCATCGGCAACTTCAAGTTAAAAATGGTTTCACGACACCAGCCTTCTTGTAACCACTGCGTCATCAATGCAGCAACTTTCGCGGGTTTTTCTACCATATCACACACTAACCAAGTGATATTCTGCGATGTCGGCTTAAATTTAAAGCCATCTTCACGATGGTGTCGAACTTGTCCTGTATTCATCAAGCTTTCCGCCATTGGACCATTATCAACGGCATCAACCATCATACTGCGTTTCACCAACTGATAAGTCCACCCGCCTGGACATGCTCCAAGATCAACGGCTTTCATTCCACTCCCTAAACGCTCATCCCACTCTTCATAAGGAATAAACACATGGAAAGCTTCTTCCAATTTTAACGTTGAACGACTTGGTGCATCTGATGGGAATTTTAAACGCGGAATGCCCATGTAAAAATTCGAACTATTATTCGAATAAGAATAGCCGGCATAACAACACCCCGGTGCAATAAAGAACACATGGATCACCGGGCGTTTAAAGTTCTCTTTCGCCAATAATACTTTCTCTTGGCGTAACGCATTACGCAGAGGTACTGTAAATTTACGGCAAAACTTCATTAACTCTTTTGATTCATTGGTATCTGCGACTTCAACTCGCAGATCACCTGCTCGCTCAACCTGCTTGCTAAGCGCATTCACAATAGGAGTAACCCTATCTTCTGGAGGTAGATCTTTTAATAAATCACCTACCACAAACATTTGACGAGCAAAAATTAATTCACGAAATGGCAGCGTGCGTGCAAGAATGTCTGCGTCCTCAGACTGATAACATTCAAAAATAACATAGCCGCTATTCTCTTTAACACGAGCAAAACCGTAAATTTCACGTTGTCCTGCTTTATCTGTAATTTCTGCTGCACACTCTTTTTCAAAGCCCGGGCGGCAATATAATGCAATCTTGTTACTCATTGCGTGACGCCGATTTCCTTAGACGCATAGCGCCAATAACTGCTAAAAGCCAGCCAACTAGGAAGCAAACGCCACCTATTGGCGTAAAATAAGAGAAGTATTTTACCTGCAATAAGGCCATACAATAAAGGCTACCACTAAAAAGAAGTATTCCAACGGAGAAAAATACCCCAGCCCAATAGAACCATAAAATGACTTTACGCAGTAATACTGCGCCCAGCACCATTAATGCAACAGTATGAAACATTTGATAACGCAATCCTGTCTCAATCCATGCCATTTGATGAGAGCTCATCATTGGTGCAAGTGCATGCGAGCCAATAGCACCAAATGCGACCACAAAAAATCCACTGATCCCTGCAAAAATTAACATCAAACGACTATTCACAATAGCACCTTCGTTTTTACTGTTTGATTATTGTATATGCGTCAAATCTTGGTCATTGGTAATAAACCAGAGCTTTTCTTGCTCACTGGCTGCTTGCGCGAGGATCCATTGACGAAATGCCGCAATTTTCCCTAAATCGGCCTGACTTTCTTGGCAGACCAGATAGAATGCGTTTTTACTCACTAAAACTTCACTAAATGGGCACACCAATCTGCCCGCATCAATTTCATTTTTTGCCATCACATTGTTAGTTAGCGCAACGCCTTGCCCATGTACTGCAGCTTGAATCACCATCGAACTGTGACTAAAAATAGGTCCCTGCTGTACATTAACAATATTCTGCAAATCTAACTGCTTCACATATGCCTGCCAATCACGACGAGAAGAGTCATGAAGTAATGTATGCTTTGCTAGATCTTCAGGATTTTTAAGTTGATTCCCACCCGTTAACAACGAAGGTGAACACACTGGCATTAAGTATTCAGCATACAGCCTGTCAGTTCTTAGACCTGTCCAATTTCCTCGACCGTAAAAAATCGCAACATCGACATCATCGGCTAGCTTATCTTCTTCCCGATCAACCGCTTGAATACGTACATCAATGCCAGGAAACGCTTGATTAAATCCAGAAAGACGAGGAACTAGCCATTGTATCGCGAAACTTGGCGATAAGCTTACAGTGAGTGCGCCTTTTGCACTTCTGGCTTGAAGCTTTCTCGTCGCCTCATTTAAAGACGAGAAAATTTCCTTAATATCAAGATAATAACTTTGCCCTTCTTCCGTCAGTAACAATGAGCGATTTCGGCGACGAAACAACTTCAAACCAAGAAAATCTTCTAGGCTTTTTATTTGATGACTAACAGCAGCTTGTGTCACAAATAATTCATCTGCCGCTTTAGTAAAACTTAAATGACGGGCGGCGGCATCAAACACTCTCAGAGCATTTAAAGGCGGTAATCTTTTAGACATAATCTCTTCGGCTCAGCTTTGTTATATGCATTAGTTTTTCTCATCCGAAGCATTATAAATTGTCCATTGAGGATCCGCTAGTAAATACCTATAGTATGCACACTTCCTAAGCCGGAACGAAAAGTTGCAGAGTTTAGTTACTTTGAAACTTTTGGCTTTGTGGTTGTGATGTTGTGTTTGCAAGTTGTCTGGTTAAACCAGGCTTTGTAGCAATTGCTACTGTTTTTTTCACTTCCTGTACATTTACCCTGTCTGTCCATAGTGATTTTATAGTGCACCGCCAAAGCGCGGTGCTTTTTTTTATGTTGAGCGCGATAAAATCCATTATGGAAGATAAAAATTATTATCCCATCAGACTAAGAGTAAAAAAGCACACAAAACCATCTTAAATTAAATTTAATCATTAGATTAAAAGTAAACCGAAAACGTTTTAAACTACGTTGCATTTTTATGGCGCGCAATTATTCTAAAATCTGAGCAAAAATCTTCCTGTTAAGTGTAACAAATTATGTCTAATAATCGATAACTGAATAACATTTTTTGTACCCATCTACTTATTCACTGTTTTCCGTTATTATCATAGCCAGATCATAATCACATTCGCCAACTGAATGATTAACGACAAAGAATCAGCATAATGGATAACTTTAACGCCCTTCAATTTCGCCAGCAATTTCCTGCTATCAGCTCAGATATCGTTTTTCTAGACAGTGCCGCTACCGCACTAAAACCGCTGGAAATGGTCAACGCCTCCGATAATTACTATCGTTTTTCAGGCAGTTCTGTATATCGAGGGCAATCGCCAGAGGCATTAAAAATCACGCAACTCTATGAGCAAGGGCGCTCCTTAGCGGCTAAGTTAATCCATGCGCCTGACGAAAAATCCATTATTTGGACTCGCGGTACCACTGAGTCGATAAATTTGATTGCTCAAAGCTATTTTCGCGAGAAACTTCAAAGTGGCGACGAAATTATTGTCAGCGAAACTGAGCATCATTCTAACTTGCTACCATGGCTGATGTTGGCACAGCAAACAGGTGCAAAGGTCGTAAAATGGGCAATAGAACCTGACTTAACACTCGATATCAACGCACTACGCTCTATCTTAAACACAAAAACTAAAGTTATTGCTATCACTCAAATGTCCAACGTAACAGGCTACCAGCCGGACATCTCCACCATAACTAAATTAGCCCATCAAGTTGGAGCAAAAGTTGTTGTGGATGGCGCACAGGGCGTTGTACATCACCCTCTAGATATCTTGGCTACAGATGTAGATTTCTACGTGTTTTCAGCCCATAAATTATATGGACCAACCGGATTAGGAGTCTGTTACGGAAAATCAGAACATTTAGCCAACATGAATCCGTGGCATGGTGGTGGCAAAATGTTAAGTCACGTCGATTTTTCAGGCTTTACTCTCGCGCCAATACCACAACGTTTTGAGGCCGGAACACCTAACATTGCAGGTGTCATTGCCTTTGCAGCAGTGCTTAAATGGCTTTCAACCCAAGATTTAACACAAGCTGAAATCTATACGTGTTCTCTGATAGATTACGCGTATGAGCAACTGTCGCAACTCGACGGTATTATTTGTTATCGCACAGAAAACTCACCACTTTTATCTTTCAATTTCCACAATATTCATCATAGTGATTTAGGTCTCTTCTTGACCGAACAAAAAATTGCACTACGCTATGGGCAGCATTGTGCTCAACCGTTGATGGACGCACTCAATATAAGCGGCTGCTTGCGCATCTCTTCCATGCCATACAACAACAAACAAGATATTGATAAATTTATTAATTCTGTAAAATTTGCACTGTCGATTTTAAATGATTAAAAGGTAATCACATGACTTTGTCTAGACATGAACTGGCTTCTCATCCATTTGGCACAGAGATTGTCATTCACGAAATCGTTGAACAGTTTTCCAAACAAAAAGCTTGGGAAGATAAATATCGCCTGCTCATTCAATTAGCCAAAAAACTGCCAACCCTTACTGAAGAAGAAAAGCAGCAAACTCAAGAAGTTCAGGGTTGTGAAAACCGCGTCTGGATTGGCGCCATCCTCAATGAAGATGACACATTTCATTTTTATGGGGATAGCGAAGGGCGTGTGGTGAAAGGATTATTTGCCGTTTTACTTGCCTGTATTGAACATAAAAATGCACAGCAAATTTTAGATACTGACTTTGATGAAATTTTCAATCAAACGGGTTTATCAGGACAACTCAGTGAATCCCGCCAAAATGGGATACAGGCGTTAATTTCTGCGGTTAAGAATATTGCAGGGGAGATGACCCCGGCAGAATAATGACATGATTGAGGCTACGCGGATACGGTAGCCTCAATGCCAACTATTTATCCTCTCTTTGCGCTTTAGCGACCATCTTTTTCAACGCATGTGATACGGCAATAAAGCCAAAGCTAGCTGTGACCATCGTGACAGCACCAAAACCTGATGCGCAATCCATCCGTTTTGAGCCATCCGCTGTGCTTTTCGCCGCACAGACGGTTCCATCACTTTGAGGGTAAACCAATTGCTCTGTCGAAAACACACAATCAATCCCCAGCTTGCCTTTACCATTTTTCACAACGTTAAAGTCTGATTTTAAGCGTTCACGCAATTTGGCAGCGAGTGGATCTTGGACTGTTTTAGCTAAGTCGGTAACTTGGATTTGAGTCGGATCAATTTGTCCCCCAGCGCCGCCCGTTGTGACTACGGGGATTTTAAAACGACGGCAATACGCAAGTAATGCTGCTTTAGGTCTTACACTGTCGATGGCATCGATAACGTAATCAAACCCCAAAGAAAGGTACTCAGCCACATTATCGACTGTTATAAAGTCATCAATAACATTGACGGTACATTCTGGGTTGATGGCTAAAATACGCTCTTTCATTACATCAACTTTTGGTAATCCCACCGTCGATTTCAATGCATGCAATTGACGATTGGTATTTGTGACGCAAATGTCATCCATATCGATCAAAGTGATCGCACCAATACCAGAGCGTGCTAATGCTTCCGCAGCCCAAACGCCAACGCCGCCCACACCAATAACGCACACATGTGAACGCGCAAAAAGATGAAGGGCTTTTTGCCCATATAAGCGCCCAATTCCAGCGAATCGCTGCATCCACGCCTCAGAAAGCTGAGCTTGCATAATCACAAACAACCTTAGTTAAAACGGTAACTTAGTAAAAATAACAGTCTAGTAAATAATCACTACATCGCACTAAAAACAGGCTGGCTCTTTTTCAGTACCCATACACGACCATAATGGTTATAAAAGCCTGCCATTTTGCCCGCTTCGTGCCCAGTTCCATGATAAATATCGAAATGGTGCCCTTTAATTGCGCCCCCCACATCGAGAGCAACCATCATACGCATTTCGTATCTACCCGTAAATTTTCCATTACTATCTAATACTGGCACTTCGGCTAGCAATGCAGTTCCAGGTGGAATCAATGTTTTATCTGATGCTACCGAGGCTTTTGCCACTAATGGCACAGCACTCGCTCCCCTAACTGGGACAAACGATTGTGGTTTAAAGAAGACAAATGATGGGTTGCTTTCCAGTAATTCACGAACCTCTTGCTCACTGTGCGTGTTAGTCCAATCATGAATTGCTTGCAGCGACATTTTTTCTAATGGCACTTCGCCTCTATCAACCAATACTTTGCCAATACTTTTATAGGCATGACCATTTTTCCCTGCATAAGCAAAGAAATTCAAAGGGCTACCATCCCCAAAGTCGACATAACCACTACCTTGCACTTCCATCATGAAGTTATCGACAGGAGAATTACTGTAAGCGAGGATCAAGTTGTTACTGAGCGCACCATTATAGATTTGTGCGCGACTTGGTAAACGTTTCTTACCTTTTGACGGCATTCCATATAACGGATGTTGATAATCCCCTTGTGGCGAACGACGGGCTTCAATTACGGGAGTGTAGTAACCTGTAAACTGAACGTTTCCGTAGTTATCCATCCCTTCCATTTGGAAGGCTGATAAATTAAACCGCGACAACTGAGCCGGATCCCCACCTGCCATTAACCAATTCTCTATCGCATGGTAAGTATCATTATTGCTGTTGAATAAGCGTGGTGATGCATTTTGAATCTCAGTCACTTGGCGATTAAAATCCGGCGCATTTATTGGTCGCCCTTGCACATTAACCTGATTAACTTGTTGCAAGTCACTATGCATTTTTCCGTCTTTATATTGTTGTCCTTTATCTGTCGGATGAGACTGACACCCTGCAAGTAAAGAAAAAAAGACGCCCGCAATTAACCCTTTCTGCCATGAATTCATCTTTTACCACCTAACACATATCCAATATGAAGCGCACAATAGCAAACCCAAATTGAGAATGAAACGAGTATAAATATTTAGTTAAGTTATTTCTGAGTTCAACACCACTAAAGAACAAAAAAGCAACATTCTGTGCGATTTTTAAACTCCCATCGATGAAAAATGAAAAAAAAACACGAAAAAACTTGCATCAGATCTCATCCCGAGTATAGTGCCCGCTATCGGACGCGGGGTGGAGCAGCATGGTAGCTCGTCGGGCTCATAACCCGAAGGTCGTTGGTTCAAATCCAGCCCCCGCAACCAATTTCTTGATTCAGTCAATATTGATTTAGTCAAAGTAAATTCAGCAGTAAAATCAAAGTAGTATCCCAAAGTAGTGAATATTTCAGGCGCGGGATGGAGCAGCATGGTAGCTCGTCGGGCTCATAACCCGAAGGTCGTTGGTTCAAATCCAGCTCCCGCAACCAATTCCTGATATATTAGCCTCTTCAGTCGCGGGGTGGAGCAGCATGGTAGCTCGTCGGGCTCATAACCCGAAGGTCGTTGGTTCAAATCCAGCCCCCGCAACCAATTCTTATGTTTCCTTTTCTTTCTTCTTTATCGTCCCAAACTCAACACTCAAATTAATTTTTAATTATTCTAGCTTCATTTACGATTTATTTTATCAATAAAAAAGGCGACTCACATTGCAGCTTGCCACCTTCTTTCATATATAAATCAAATAATTAGTTACGAATAGCTAACTCGCCACCATTACGAAAATAGGCTTTAATCCCTTCAAAAATAGACTCTGCCATCTGCTGTTGGAATTTCGCGGTTTTAAGCTTACGCTCTTCATCTAGGTTACTGATAAACGCAGTTTCTACCAAAATAGACGGAATTTCAGGAGCTTTCAATACAGCAAAACCAGCTTGGTCTACTTTGTTTTTATGCAGCCGATTCACTCTACCCATCCGTTTCAGGACTTCATCACCAAACTTCAAACTGTCATTAATGGTTGCTGTTTGCACCAGATCTAACATTGTATGGTCAAGATAGACATCACCACTTTTGCTCACGCCACCGATTAAGTCAGCTTCGTTCTGAGTTTGAGCAAGATAACGCGCCGTATTACTGGTCGCTCCTTTCGTGGATAATGCAAAAACAGATGAGCCATTCGCTGAGCGATTCGTAAATGCATCCGCATGAATAGAAACGAATAAGTCTGCCTGCATTTTTCTCGCTTTCGCAACACGCACTTTCAATGGGATAAAGACATCCTCATTACGCGTCATATAAGCTCGCATTTTAGGATCTTTATCTATTAGCGTTTTCAAACGACGCGCAATTTGTAAAACCACATCTTTTTCACGCGTTTTATATTTACCAATCGCACCGGGATCTTCCCCACCATGACCAGGGTCAATCATAATAACAATCGGTCTATCCGTACCTGCTTTACCCGGTTTCTTCGCCTGTGCAGGCATGCTCTCTTCTAAATCACCTTTATTGTAATCTTCAAGAAGCGCAAGTAACGGATCATCATTGGTTTCAACCCCTTTACCTGGGTAAAAGTCCATGACTAAACGGTGTTTAAACTCAGCTACTGGCGGTAAAGTAAAGAACCGAGGTGTGACTTTATTCTTAACTTCAAACACTAAACGTACCGTTTTAGGATCAAACTGCCCCACCCTAACTAATTTTAAGTAAGGGTCTCGAGACTGAATTTGACTTCCCATATTCTTAAGAACGTTATTTAATTGGACGCCTTCTAAATCAACAACAATACGCTCAGGGTTGTTTAAAACAAACTGGCGATACTTTAAAGGAATGCTGGATTCAAGAGTAATACGGGTATAACTCGAGGCTGGCCAAATACGAACAGCAACAACACTACTACTGGCAGCAAATCCAAATGGGCTGACACTTAATAGCATGACTGCCGCCGCACCTTGCAATAGGCGACGTTTTGATGGGCTGTGATCTTGATGACTCATCAATAATTCCGAATCTATTTCCTGAAAAGTTTAATAATATCTAAAATAAGAGATAATATATTAGCGATTAATTCGCACTCTATCTAGTTCTTCATCCTTTGTCATTACCAATCTATTCTATTTATATCCCAGCACGCATCTATTCAATGCCATATAAACGCCATATTTACGTAATTTAAATAGTTAATGATGCTCAAATGTCGAATAACATTTATTGGCAATAATCTGATATGCAGATTGAATTGTTGTGATTATATCCATTTATATTTAGAGATATGTAAACCTTAAAAATAAATTTGTTACTTTTATTGTCCCAACTTTTACTTGATATTTCTTGTCAAAAAGAATAAAAATACAGTTATTGCGAATAAAAATTCAGTTAAGAGGGTAGTTATGAAAGAGCGCAGCACCGAGTTGGTTGATGAGTTTCGCCATTCGGTACCTTATATAAACGCCCACCGAGGCAAGACATTCATTATCATGCTTGGCGGTGAAGCAATAGCGCATGAAAATTTTCCTAGCATTGTCAATGATATAGGTTTATTGCATAGTTTAGGCATCCGTATAGTCGTCGTTTATGGTGCTCGTCCTCAGATAGAAGGGATTCTTGCAGAGCATAATTACGATGCTATTTATCACAAGCATACCCGTGTGACAGATGCGAATACTCTTGAATACGTTAAACAGGCTTCTGGTGCTCTACAGCTAGATATTACAGCCCGCTTATCAATGAGTTTAGGCAATACACCGTTACAAGGGGCACATATTAACGTTGTGAGTGGTAATTTCGTCATTGCACAACCTCTTGGCGTAGATGATGGCATTGACTATTGCCATAGTGGTCGTATCCGTCGCATTAACGAAGATGCAATCAATGCGCAATTAGATAACGGTTCGATCGTTTTGATTGGTCCTGTCGCCGTTTCAGTGACTGGTGAAAGCTTTAATCTTACCTCTGAAGAAATTGCCACCCAGCTTGCCGTTAAAATTAAAGCCGAAAAACTCATTGGTTTTTGCTCATCTCAAGGGGTTGCTGATAAAGAAGGTAATATCTTATCTGAGCTATTCCCGAATGAAGCTGAAGAACGAATCCAAGAATTGGAGTCAGAAGGTGATTATTACTCTGGAACCGTTCGCTTTTTACGGGGTGCTGCTTCAGCATGCCGCCGAGGTGTTCGCCGTAGTCACTTACTCAGCTATCAAGAAAATGGCGCGTTAATCCAAGAGTTATTCTCCCGTGATGGTATCGGTACGCAAATCGTTATGGAAAGCTCTGAAAAAACTCGCCGAGCCAATATTAATGATATTGGGGGAATTTTAGAGTTAATTAGACCACTTGAGCAGCAAGGAATTTTAGTTAGGCGTTCACGTGAACAACTCGAAATGGAGATTGATAAATTTACCATAATTGAGCGGGATAACTTGGTGATCGCTTGCGCAGCGCTTTACCCTTACCCTGAAGAAAAACTTGGTGAGATGGCGTGCGTAGCCGTACACCCAGATTACCGCAGCTCCTCTCGTGGTGAAGAGCTATTACAGCGTGTCATGGCACAAGCGAAGCAACTGGAATTGGATAAACTTTTCGTCTTAACCACCCGAAGTATTCATTGGTTCCAAGAACGTGGTTTTATCCCCGCTGAGATTGAAATGCTCCCCATGAAAAAACAGGCGCTCTATAACTATCAGCGTAAATCAAAAATATTAATGCTCGATATTAAAAGCCAAGCGGCTTAAGTCCCCAGAAACAGGCGAAAAAATTAATTCGCCACACGATTTAATGCGCAATCATAAACCCAGATGTTCAAGCAACATTCTGGGTTTTTCTTTAATACAACTTAGTGTTAAGTTAAGCGGTTTGAACGACGCGGCACTTTTCACACAGTGGATTTGCATCTAATAATGGGCGTAAAATTGCTTCCATTTCAGCAAAAGAACTACCATAAAAGTAAAATGCGGTTTCAGTTGGTCCATCCCAAACACCGTGGATGCCACCAATATCCTCTACTGCCTCATCCAGTTGGTCAAATAAATCATTAATATCATTGTTTTCATATACTTCATCGGGTAGCTCTGTGCCATTAAAGTAAATAGCTAAACCTTCATCTGTACCAAAATCGATTTGTACATCTTCACCATGAATAGTTAAACGAGAACCTTTAGGCGCTAACATTGCCGAGAACATCTGAATAATTAGGCTAATATTCTCATCACTCGCATCGGTTAATGCCAATTCAATATCACATTCAGCAACTTCGCCATTTTCACCTAATTGAGTACCACCACCGCTGACTTGAATTTGCCCTTCCTTGCCTAGCTTTTCCATTGCTTGATCAAATGCGTCTTCTAAATCTGCACGGCGAGCGGGGTCAATTTTGGCATTTAGTGTTACTGTTACGGCGGTCATTTGCTGCTGGTTTTCCATAGAAGTACCTTAAAGTCAGGGGATTAATTTAATTCTCTGTAATTCATTATCTGTAGCTAGTTCTTAGCAATCCCATGGTGACTGTTTAATTGCTCAAACTGTAATGCTAAGCCGCTACGGCGTTTAGTCGGCGTTTCTATCGCGCGACGCAACACTTTTTTACTGCCATACAGCGAAAGTTCATTCTTGGCTCGAGTCATTGCCGTATAGACAAGTTCACGAGTAATCACGGGCGAATATACATAGGGTAAAACCAAGGCGGTATGAGCAAACTCTGAACCTTGTGATTTATGTACCGTCATCACATAAGCTGTCTCATGGGCTGGTAATCGATTCGGTTGAATCCCACGAATAGTACCGTCAGGGAACTGAAAGTAGGCTCTTAGTTGCCGCTCTTCATCAAATAGAATAATACCAATATCTCCATTAAAGAGCCCCAAAGCACTATCATTACGGCTGATCATGATAGGTCTTCCAACATAGTGTTTATGTTGTAAATTATACGGTTTTGTAATTAAGCCTTGGCGGTGAAGTAATTTTTCAAGCTTGTCATTTAAACCAGAAACCCCGTAAGCCCCTTCTCTTAATGCAGCAAGCAAACGGTATTGGTTAAATTTATAAAGAATATCTGCAGGTTTTTCACCGACTTTAACCGCCAACAGATAGTTTTGATAGAAACCAACGGCATCTAATAACATCTGAGCGTAACTTTCTCCACTTTCGAGCTCAGATTGGGCTTCATGTTCAGAGGGGCTATTTGGATTATTGTTAGAAATATAATTATGAATGTCTGCGAAATTCTGGGTAAGAATTTCATCAACCCGTTTTACATTTCCTGCGTTGACGGCATAGGCTAATTGCCCTATCCCTGACTCAGCAGAAAAACGGTAGCTTTTTCTCAGTAAACATAAACTATCGCGAATAACAGGCCCCTCATTGGAGGTAAAATCACTTAATGGGCATCCAGTCAGTAATTCAAGCTGGGCAGCTCGCTCATAGCTATAACCTTTATCGGCAAAACGGCAAATATCACCAAGAACAGCCCCCGCCTCGACTGATGCGAGCTGATCCTTATCCCCAAGAAATATCAACTTAGCCGAGTTAGGCAACGCTTCAATGAGTTTGCTCATCATCGGTAAGTCTACCATCGATGCTTCATCCACAATCAGTATGTCCAGTGCCAACGGGTTATCACGATGATAACGAAATTGTTGGCTTTCTGGCTGAGCGCCTAGCAAGCGATGTAATGTTTTGGCTTGGGTGGGTAACAACGTCCGCTCTTCATCATTCAGCGGCAACTGCTTCAGAGCATGCCCTAAAGATTCCGTTAAACGTGCGGCGGCTTTACCTGTTGGCGCGGCTAATTCGATGCGTAAACGATGTGGCAGGTGACCTAACTTAATCAATAACGCTAAAATTTTAGCTACTGTCGTGGTTTTACCTGTTCCGGGTCCACCGGAGATGACTGAAACTCGGCTTGTGACAGCAACTGCAGCAGCAATTTTTTGCCAATCAATATCTTCAGAGACTGGGAATAACTGCGACAAAATTGACTGGGTTTTAACTACATCACAATCTGTTGACCCTGTCTGTGAAAAAAAGTGTGCGACACACTGCTCATATTGCCACATGCGTTGAAAATAAAGAAAATCACCGGACAATATCAAGGGAGCTACGCCATTATTTCCAACTTCACATACTGATTCACTCGACAGCAATGCGGCTCTTATCGTGCTAGGATCCGGCTCCCCTATCATTTGCCACAACTGCGCTGCAAACTCAGGGTGCCTTCCCATAAATAACGAGTTAGGATGAATATCATCTAATGATAAACAGACATGCCCTGACATGGTTTCCGCGCTAAGAAGTGCTCCCACCAGCAAAAGTATTGGGTTTTCCTCATTTGCAATATTATAGGCAAATTGTACATCAAGAGGCGTGAATAAACGCGCTTCAATAGCTTGATTAAATAGCACTTTCATTATTGAAGCTCCTTAGATTGAGCCTCACGAAAGAGCGCATCAAATTCATGGATAAATTCAATTGTTGGGCGATAAAAAAAGATGCCATTTTGAGAATCTACGCGCTCAGTCCCACGTAGAAAGAGATAGTAAACACCGCCAAAATGGGTTTCATAATTATAATTTGGCATCCTCTGCTGTAAAAAGCGGTGTAAAGCGAGTGAATAGAGTTGGTATTGCAGATCATAACGATGGTCTATCATCGCGTCTGCCATCGCCTCTTGCGTATAATACGACGCATCTTCACCTAAATAATTAGACTTATAATCTAATAAGTAAAATTTCCCTTTCCAACAAAAAGTTAAGTCAATAAAGCCTTTTAAAATCCCTTGCACCTGCTCAAAGTTAAGCGGTGGGCAATGTTTGGATAATGGATCATGTTGGTGAGTCACGCGATCGACATCTTTTGCATTAAGTAGGCTATCTATTGGCAGATAAAATTGCATTTCATCCAATCTATCTTGGGCGGGAAGCGCTGATAAGCAAAGCCCATCATCAGCCAAAGGAACGTTGAGAATCGCATTTAGCCAAACTTGCAACATCGGAGCCCATTGAATATCAAACCCCGCAGCTTGTAGTTTTTCTTCTAACCACTGAGGTGAAATTTCACCTGAAAAATCAATTTCCTCCATCAAACTATGCAAGAAAGTTCCAGGAGCTGAGCCTTTAGGAAATTGGTGTGGCGTCAGTTGGTTTTCTTGTATCTCTTCAGCGTTAACATCTTGGCTAGCTTCGATATCCATTTTTGGTGCTAATGAATTTGCAAATTGCAAAGCAGATAATGTTTGTTCTTCTTCTCCATGAGAACTGCTATAGCTCAACCCCGAATAACTGGTAACACGCCAATGGTCATCAAAATGACGAGACATTTCTCTCGCATATAGCTCACAGTCAGTCTCTTTCGTTAAATTCAACCTTGCCATTTGCGACGCAACAATCGGTTTTATATCAATGACATCGTTGCTGATAACGTCTAGCATGTTACTGAGTAATGAAGCATCGCCTTCTTGACCTTTTTGCAGTAAATAACCCAGTGCGGATAAATGCAAATCTGTATTACCTGACTTTTTGCGGTTACCTTTGATAAGCGGTGCTACCCCTACACTACAATGGTAAATTGCACGAGTGAGCGCGACATACAACAAACGTAAATCTTCCGCTAAGCGCTCTTCGTCCGCTAATTCAACGTATTTTTCGGCATCATCAAGATCGAGTTTAGTCATGTAATCATTACGATCATGGAACAAGCCTTTTGACTGAGGTAAAAAATTACTCGCAAACGGCAACCAGACAATTTTATATTCCAAACCTTTAGATTTGTGAATGGTGCTAATTTGCACTAAATGACGATCACTTTCCAAACGCATTTGTTGGGCATCTGATTGATGATCAGGATGCGCAATCTGTTGTGCCAACCAACGAGTTAGTGTGTGCTCACCTTCAAGTTGGAGAGACATCTCTTGCAATAATTCACCAATATGCATGAGATCCATCAAACGACGTTCACCTTCAGTACCCGACAGCAAAGTTTCCGCGATATGTCGTTGGGACATAATTCCCCTCAACATAGGCAAAACGCCACGTTTACGCCAAATTACTGCATATCGTGCAAACTCATCAACCAAGGCTTCCCACGCTTTTTCATCGTAATTCAGGTTATCAATATCTTCAGCAGTTAAACCTAATAAGCCCGTGGCTAACGCGCTGCGTAGTACCCGTTCTTTTTCCGGTGTTAATACCGCCAATAATAACCAAAGAATCTCTTTAGCTTCTTGGGTTGCAAATACACTTTCCCTATTCGATTGGAACACAGACGGAATATTAAGTTGATTCAGCGCATCACGGATTAATACTGCTTCTCGGCGACTACGCACTAACACTGTGATATCAGAAGCTTCAACCGGTGTTTTTTGCTGTTTATTTTTAAAGTAAGTAAAGCCTTGCTGGCCACCAGCAAGATATTCCCCAATTTGAGCTGCACACTGCAGTGCAACCGCTTGTTCATATTCTGAAACTGAGACAGCTTCCGCTTGCTGCAACCAAAACGTGAGGGCTTTAACTTCCTTTCCATCATGGATCAGTTTTTTGTCGCTATTGCTTTGTGCAAAATTAACACTTTGAAATGGAATTTGTTCAAAAATAAAGGGGTTTTCTGCATGATGAAAAACCTGATTGACCGCCTCAACCATATGCTGTGATGAGCGATAGTTTGTTTCTAACGTATAGTGAGCACTAACTTGCGTCTTTGCAGCAATATACGTAAAAATATCTGCCCCACGGAAAGCATAAATCGCCTGTTTCGGATCACCGATAAACAGCAAGGCTGTCTCGTCTGCTTCTTGATAGATTCGCTGAAAAATACGATATTGCTGCGGGTCGGTGTCTTGAAATTCATCGATCATAGCGACAGGAAAACGCTTAGCTATTGCTTCGGCAAGCAGCTCGCCCCCATCTTTATGTAAAGCACTATCTAAACGGGTTAGTAAATCGTCAAATCCTAGCTCTCCTCGCGTTTGCTTTTCATGAGCAATAGTTTGGCGTACTTCGCTAATCGCTTGAGGAATAATTAAGTCTTTAATAGTGAGATTTTGAGCAAGTAATTCATCGATAAGCCGAAATACTGCATGAGAAGGTCCCGAACCGCTTTTAGATTTTTCATCTAATCTGGACTGAGCAAAACGCTCTAAAATATCCTGAGGAAGCTGGTAATCATCTGTTTCTTGCGCCGCCCAATGGGATATTTTCTCCAACCATGTTGGTAAATAACGCCCGCTATAGCTGCGTTTATCTACATCAGAATCCGCAATCAACTTTTCAAAATCAGCAACGTTTTGGCACCATTCATCTTTTACGTTTTGAATTAGATTAATTAGCCTATGATGGCGCTCTTCTAGCGTTTCGAGCTCTTTAGGTTGATTAATAATGGTGGGAATATCACCTTGTAAGAATGGTTTAATTTCATTCAATAGCGCTTCAGGTCCACTCCACTGCGAATGAACGACTTTCGTCATCGAATAATCCAAAGGATAAAAATGACGCCGCCAAAAATCCGCACATGCTTGTTTCTGAATCGGAAATTCATCTTGGATCATCGTTTGCTCAAATAAAATGCCAGACTCAAACGCATTGTGAGCCAGCATTCGTTGGCAAAAACCATGAATCGTATAAATTGCCGCTTCATCCATTTGGCGCTCAGCGGCTAGCAACCAATTAGCGGCAAAGTCCCTCTGCTCTTTACTTGGTAATTCTGCCAGTAACCTAAGGTATTCTGGTTCTGATTCAAAGCCTAAGCCATTACGTAAACATGCTAGACGCATTTTATGAATACGTTCGCGAATACGTCCACGTAATTCATTTGTCGCAGCTTCGGTAAAGGTAACGACCAAAATTTCTTCAACACTTAAAGGGCGAGGGAATGCATTCTCATTCCCTAACCCCAGTAATAAACGCAGATAAAGAATCCCAATCGTATAAGTTTTACCTGTACCCGCAGATGCCTCGATTAACCTCTGTCCATTTAAAGGCAATTTATAGGCATCTAACAATTGGGAATTCATCTGCATTTTATTCACTCAGCATTTTCCTTAATCGGTAACTTCTTCTGAAGGTCCGATGCATTCAGATATAGCGCCCAGTTTTTAAATTGTGCATATCCCGATTTCGTATCGACATTCTGACCAATAACTTGAGATGCCATAGCCAAGCCTTGGCGTTTTAATACTGCGTTTTCGTAGTAGTTAATCACTTCAGCTTGAGTTGCTGCCGCTAATCTCGTTAACAGTTTATCTCGAGTATCAAAACTGAAAATATTACGAGAAAAATCAGAACCATAACGTCCTACTTCTTCATAGAATGTTTGCGGTGGCTGCTTCATTTCTGTAATGATGGATTGCTTATATTGCTCAAACTCACTAGCAGGCAATTTTTTCAGCTTATCCAAAGCCGCCGTATAGAAATCCTGATAGCGAGTATTGAGATAATTTGGAGTTTTGGCATTACTTTGTAGTAAGAAACCAATTCCCCATTGATCGCCCAGCCCAACCTTAAAGGCAAATACCGCATAACCTAATTGCTCATTGGTTCGCAGTTGATCGTAGAACCAGGGTTGAACAATTTTCGATAAAATACCCGATAAAACAGCGCCATCGATACGATCATAGCCAGTAGGAATAAATAGCTCAGCTAACGCATTATCACTGCTATTACCTTGTTTATGGAAATTTGCCAAATACGTTTTATCTACAACAACGATATCACCACGCCACCAATTTTTACCTTTGCTCTTCAATAGCTTACTCGCGTCCAAAATAGTTTGAATACTTTGTTGCTGAGTTAGATTTCCTACCACTAACGCCTGTAAGGCAGCCCCCTCAACGACTGAATCACGGTAGTCCGTAATATCCTTAAGCGTGATAGTCTCTAAAGCGGCTAACCGTTGTTCTTGTTCAAAATAAGGAACACTATTGAGACGCTGCAGTGGTTGCATAGCGAGTTCATACGCTTTCGCATTGTTTGCTACTTCGATTTGTTCTTTGTACCAAGATTTTGCTTGGGCTAACTCTCTTTCTGTTGGCTCAAAACTTAAATATTGCTTGGTCATGGACAAAAACAGCTCAGATAAATGCTGGGTATAACCACTAGCATTGAGCTGTAAACCAACCCCTTGAGAAACTGAAACAGACATTCCAGCTACAGAAGCCTGATACTGTAATTCATCCATTTTTAACGATGAAATATATTGCAGAAGTGAGCCAGCCACTTGAGATTTAGCCGTTTTATCTTGCTCGTTGTACCGGAGATCTAACGTAATACTCGCCTTAGGTTCATCAGCAAAATATTGGCTCGGCATATACAGAACACGGGTATTTCCTTCCTGATAAACCATTTCAGGATGCTTGTAAGCTTTGTCTGTTTTAATCAGTGACAAGTTGTCTGGAATATATGGGTTAAGTTTAGGCAATTTAAACGTCATTTTTGACTCTAAATCAGCCCACTGCGTAAATTGCTTTTTGCTAATTTTATCAACCTGATAGGGTGCATCGACAAAATAAGCTTTTTTATTACTTGGCTCATTCGGACTAATAAACCAAATACGGGCATTTTGCGCAGTTAAATCAGAAAGTCGCTGTTTTATTGCAGCAGGGTTATATTTATCCGCCACGTAATCAGAGTCCAATACATGATTAACTGGCATTGTGATCATTTGGTCAGATAGCCATTCGATATAGTTCATGTCTCTTACAATTGAACCATAACGGAATGATAAATTAAGCACTTTGGCTATTTCATCAAAATAACCTTGGTTAACACCTTGGTTTTTAATCAAATCAATATAAGCAAAAATGGCGGCAATGATTTGATCACGCTCGGCTAATCCTTTGTCAGTTAACGTGACATAAATAGAAAAGGAGCCATAGTTACGATCAGAATTTGGTGATGCTGATGCACTAATACCTTCCGCTAATCCTTGGGAGATCAGCCAGTCTGATAACGTACCAGGGCTACGGTTCCCGATTAAGTAGCTAATATATTCATCACTTTTGCTACGAAAATCAGCCATATTATTTTTGATACTAAATTCAATTTGCAGTGCTTTTTGCGGCTGAGACGGAACGTAATGAATCACAATACCTTTTTCTTTATCCGTAACTGCTGGGATCGTGACTTCAGGTACTGAGGCATTAAAATTAGGGATACGACCAAATGTTTCATTGGCGATTTTCGCCAATTGCTCAATAGATTGATCGCCATATAGCACCCCGTTCATCAGGTTCGCAGAATAATAACGCTTGTAGAAACTCACTAACTCATCTTGAAGCTTACTATTTTTTTTATCCTTTAGCGTTTCTAGATTCCCCCCAGCAAAGCGAGAATTTGGGTGCGCGGGATTTAAGGTTTCTGAACGAATCTGCCAAATACGCATTCCATCACGGGCACGAGCCATTGTCAGTTCTGCATTAACTGCATTACGTTCTTTATCCGCATTGATAGGGTCTAGTAATGGTTCTGCAAGGGCATCCGCGAGCCTATCAGTCGCCGCTTCTAATGCACCATTTTCGACTTCAAAATAGTAGGCTGTACGGTGAGGAGCTGTACTCGCGTTATGACTCCCGCCATGCTTTTGTAAAAATTCAGAGAAGCTGCTTGGCTCTGGGTATTTTTTAGAGCCCATTAACACCATATGTTCTAAATAGTGAGCAAGTCCTAACTGACTATCTGGATTCTCAATACTTCCAACAGGTAATGAGACCGCAGCTAACGATTTTGTGGCTTTAGGATCCGAAACCAGTAAAACCGTCATGTCGTTATTCAATTTAATAGCTTTATATTCTCGGGGATCACTCACGCTTTTATTGATAGTCTCTGGCAATACTTGCCAAAGTGGTTGCGCAGCAATGGCACTACCGACAAACAGTAGTGATAACAAGAACAGATGAGCGATATGTTTCGATAATCGTAACATTCTTGGATGCTCTCCTTTATTTTAAGTGCTCTGCCATCGGCAGTAAGAAGCGCCGAGTATTACTCAGCAGCGATTCAATCAATGAACTATTTATGCTTCTACAAGCCCGCAATACATAATCATCTTCCATTTCACCCACTTTCATTTGGCTTCCCTGAAGGCTTTGTAGTAGCGCCGATAACGCCTTTTGCTGCACATCTTCCGAAATAAAATCATATTCCTTTGTTTTTTTATCTAAACACGCTGAGAGCCAATTCCAACCACTTTGGTTTAAGAGGATCAGAGGCGTATTCATTCCTTCACAATAACCTTTGATAAAGGTATTTAAGTGCTCTTTGGCATTTTCGGTTGGTATGGCAGAAAAATGCCAAACACTGTTTTCTCGTCCTAATGCAATGCTCTCACCTTCACGAATGAATGCATTGAAAAATAAATGCTCTATCCATAATTGCACCCCATCATTAGCCGTTAGATAGGCAGGTCGATAGCGCAATATTCCTGATTCATGAATGTTTCTCAATAAACCCGTGATTTTGATTCCTTGTATTTCACATTCAATCGGGTAATCAATACGCTGATCGCCATACTCTTTAACTTTTTCAGCTAATGGAGCAATGTCATTTAGTTGCTTTTCCCAAAATATCTGACCAAATTGTTTAGCGGGTAGTTGTCCTGAGGCCTTTAAAGCATGATAAAGCGGATTTGGGTCTTCATCTTTTACCAACAAATCTAAGACTTGATCATTGATTTTATAACGTTGTAATCCACCTAATACAAACGGTTCCTCTTCTGGAAGCTCGGTCTCTTCAACCGAAAAATGGACCTTCAGACGTTGTTGGAAAAAGCCACGAATTGGGTGTCGATAAAAACGTAAAATTTGTTCTAACGATAATTCTGTAATAGGTTCCCTTTGCTTTAATACTGAAGTGAACACTTCCGTTGCTTTATCCTCACTTTTTGCTGCAGGTAACCACTCCTGAGCAAAACTTTGATAAAGAGAGTTTGGTACAAAATTTTCTTTCGCAAATGGTACTCGATTATGCTCAGTGACTAAGTGCTGCTTTAAGCGCTGGGCACTATCATCGATATTAAGTGATTGGTCACCTTGTAGGCAGAAGCTCTGACAGATGTACTCCAATAGTTCAGTCACCAACACCGATGGATTACATTCTTGATTATCTCGGATCGAGCGCCCGATATAACTAATGTAGAGCTGTTTAGCTGCTGAATTCAGCGCTTCTAAAAATAAATATCGGTCATCATCGCGGCGTTTTCTGTCGCCACGTTGTATTTTTTCTGCCATTAAATCAAAACCTAATGGCGGTACATTACGCGGATATGCCCCATCATTCATACCAAGCAAACAAACGACTTTGAACGGCACTGAACGCATTGGCATCAATGTACAAAAATTTATTGCTCCGGCAAGAAAACGCTGACTAATTTTTTCATCATCAAAACAAACAGATAACTCATCACGAATTAATCGTAATGGAATTGTTTCTTGATAATTGGAGGTCAGGGCATTTTCAATAATTTTATGCCATTGCTCAGTCAATAATGCCAACACCACTTCAGTTTCACTATCCACTTTGAAGCAAGTATCAATCAATTGCTGACAGACAGTTTTCCACTCCTCAAGAGTACGTTCTTGCTCCAGCAATGTTCTCCATTCTCTAAGAGTATCAACGAGTAATGCAAGTTTCCCCGCTAACTGAGCAGCTAACCCACTGCATTCATCATACGGTAATACCCCATTCCAGGGGCCATTACGGCTATCCATTGCATAGCCAAGTAACATACGGCTTAAACCAAACTGCCATGTATTTTGCCCAATAACAGGCAAAGACAGTGAGCGAACATTGTCATCATCAAGTCCCCAACGAATACCAGATTCATTAACCCAACGTCTTAATAAACTCAGTTCACTTTCATCTATGTTGAAACGTGCTGAAAATGCCGACACTTCTAATAATGTTAAAACTTGTTCTGTAGAAAATCGGCTTTGAGGGAGATCCAATAACATGATAAAAGCTTGCAAGATCGGGTGAGCTTGCAACGCTTTTCTATCTGATATTGAGAATGGAATATAGTGTGATGAGTTTGTATTACCAAAGACGGCTTGAATATAAGGGGCATAACTATCAATGTCTGCAACCATCACGATCACATCTCGTGGTGTCAATGTTGCATCTTCTTCAAACAATGCCAGTAAACGATCCTGTAAAACTTCAACTTCTCGCTGAGCACTGTGGCATGAATGGAATGTCACTGATTGGTCTAATTGATTAAGCGGTCGCTTATGCTGACTACTTTCGTACTCTTCTAATGTCGCGCCTAATTGCGCGTGATTTTCAAGATCTAGAATATCTTGCTGTAAATTTTCAAGGAGATTATTTCTCCCATTCTCTACAAAAGCAGAAACTTCATTTGTGGCGTCAATTTGAGAAATAAAATACAGGTTGTCACGCCCAAGCTTACCCCATGATGCCAGTAATGGATTCGCAATATTTTGCTCGCCATCAGCATTAAATAAATTAGCGGCATGCTCCTCAATTTTAAAACGAGATATTTCATATTTATCTAAATAATGGCGCAATTTTCGTTGTTGCAATCTCGCCAAAAAGGCACTGCTTTGAATATCACCCCAATAATAGCGACATGGGTTGGTAAACATTAAGTGAATATCCGTATGTTCCGCAATAGCATTAAGCGCTTGTAGGTACACTGGTGGTAAAGAAGAAATACCACAGATAAATAAGCGAGTGGGTAAGTTTTTAGCCAACTCTGGTGATTCCCGCAGCTTATCAATAAAGCTCTGGTATAGATTTGCACGGTGCCAAGGCGACTGACCAAGTTGCGCTGTATACTCGACCAAGCAGAGCCATAATCTTTTTTGCCATAATTGATTTGAGCTTAATCCTTCAATTAGTTCATTACGCTGCCAGTGAGAAATCCACTCTGGTCGATAGACCAAATACTGGTCAAATAAGTCAGCAATTCGTCCTGATAATTGATGTAATTTACGCTTATCTGAGTCGTCATTAAGATAATGACGTAAAGGCTCAAATTCAGCTTCATTAATAACTGTTGGCAAAATAGTCATTAATTTCCACGTCATCGCTTGCTTGGTATAAGCACTTTCCTTAGGAATATCTGGAAGAACTCGACGGAACATATCCCAAATAAACGTCGCTGGTAATGGGTAGTTTATGTTAGCGGCTATCCCAAAACGCTTAGCAAGTTCTATTTGTAACCACTGAGACATTCCAGGGCTTTGAACTAACACAATTTCTTGCTCAAAAGGATGTGTGAGTGGATCATTCTCCATTAAGTGTGCAATTAGCTCTTTAAGAAGATCTAATTGGTTAGAATGATAAACCTGAAACATGACTCTCTCCTTTTGCGCATTGCCAGCGACTTATCGAATGCCGTTTATTGCCCGCTGACAAGGACACCTTAGATTCAGCACAGCTCCCAACATTGGCAGAATATACAATTTCTATCTGCTGTTCTCGATTCTGTAAATCATGAGCCCATGGCTCTACTTTTAATGGAATAGCGTTATGGGAAGATACTGTTTTTTCTAATGTTCCATGTAGAGACCTGACTGCCTTTGCACTTTGAGATATTTGATTAAAATTCAAAGCGATATATTGACTGTAGTTTAACAGAGCTATGAGTAAGATAGCAAAAACAACCACCGCTATCATCGACTCTACCAGCGCAAATCCTTGCTGTGAATTCTTCATTGGCAAAATCCTTTAATGGCGACAGGGCAATAATCTATCCACCCATTTTTTCGTGCTTGTAGACGCCCTTCATTCCATATCGGTATTACCCAACGATATACCGTTAACGACTTGTTAGGCAGTAACTCACCGGTTCCCGATAAAATGAATTGATTGTTTTTATAATATTTAAGGCAACTCACCCACCCTTGATTCTGTTCTTTTTGACATACCCAAGAACCTGATTTATCTGTCTTCAGCACCCAATGTTGAGTGAGCCCCCACGCCAAAGCAGATTCTGCTAAATTAAACGATTGATAATATTTTTCTTCTCGGCTCAGTTCATAGCTAGCCCGTGTTTGGTAGTAATGTAACGCTTTTAATAGTATGAGCCCTATACTCATTAAAACCATCACCATCACTAAAGCAATATTACCTTGCTCCGCTATCTTCCACTTCATGGCATATTCCTTAACATCACGGTAGAGCGGTAATTAAATGTTTTACTTGGCAATAAAAGGCTTTCTAAATTGATATGCGTCTCTAACATGTGCACAGCTGGCTGCCAATTAAAATTAAGCTTATTAACTTTAACAATAGAAGGATCAAATAAGGACTGCCAACGAGTTCCGTCACAGCTTGTGACGTTACGATTAGATTCAAGCTTATTATTGTTAAGCCTAAATCCAAAAAAATCTGAATGTAATGTCTTTTCTTGCCCGACAACCCAACTCCCTGATAAGTCTTGGTCATAGGCAAAAATAATGCAGGAGTTCATTTGGTGACTTAAAAACTTGGCGCTGATAGTGATTGCCTTACCTTCGCAGCGAGGCTTAGAGAGAGACTGGCTACAATGACCAATTCGGCGAAAATCCTTTTCTATATTAATCAGTACCTGTCTCACCTCCCTATCTAATTGGTATTGGAAAAACGCCTGAAATAGTTGCTTAAATAGCACGGGGATCGTATTCATTGCAGCTATACACACTAAACAACCGACCAGCATTGCGACCAAAGACTCCAATAGTGAGAACCCTTTTTCCCTTTTATTCTCTCTAGCGCGTATTAACATTTAGGTGCGCCTGCTAATGCTTGTTTGCTACAACTACGTACTCGTCCAGCAGATGAAACTATCACTGATATTTGGTCACTTTGATTACTGAGCGCTATTTGAAAAGGGCTGCTGGTTCCTTGCTTACCGTATAAATGAATCGATTGTCTAGACGCATGCTTAAGTTCAATACCATCGAATTTATCACCACTAAATTGGCTTATTTTCTGTAGTGTATCCACATTAGCGACCTTTAAATTCCAGCTCGTTAATGTGGAACTAACCGACATAATTCGATGTTGATTGAGATAAATCCCTTCCATTAAGTTACTGTAGATAAATTCTGCGGTTTGCCTCGCAGCATCAATAAGCTGTAACCGCTTCACTTGTTGTTGCCATTGATAAAATGCAGGTAACCCCACGATTGAACAAAGAAACAGTACAACTAACATTTCAATTAACGTGAATCCCTGTTCATCCTTTTTTTTCTTCAACCACTTCGTCGTTTTATTTATCAAATTCATCTGGTTTATCTTTCCCTTCTGATAGCAACCTATCTAGCCCCAGAGATAAGCATGACCGGAAATATCATAGGACAACAATCTTCATCGCCTATTTTTCGTAGCGCTTTCCAGAAAAATGTAATGGTTACATTTTCTCTCGTACTTTCTGGATACCACTTTGAATAATAAATAAAGGGGCAAAAAAATAGCTCACGAAAAAAAGAATGATGCTGGAAAGTAGTTGAACAAATGGCAAAGCAAAAAGATGAGAGGTAGAGAATTCAAGAGTAATTACGTAGGCAGGTAATGAAGACAATGAAGGCATAAGCAATGTGAAATGCCTATGCCTTCATATCAACTAATCAAAACTAATTAAACCGTAAATGGATATTTAATGGCTTCGTGACACTGATAACCTTCCAAAGTGAAGTCATCCGTTGTTACCCACGTTTCAATATCTTCTAAGGTTTTAATTTCAGGATTAATCGTTAAATTTGGAGATGGGTATGGCTCACGCGTTAATTGGACATCACGCATTAAAGGTAGCTGATTTTCATAAATATGAGCATTCACAATTTTATGGTAAGCCTTACCTGCTTTATGACCCGTAATACGCGCCATTAGCGCCAACAAGACAAAACATTGCACCTGATTAAAATTGAGTCCAAGGGGAACATCGCAGCTACGTTGGTATGAAGTTAAATGCAATGTATCGCCAAGCAGTGAAAAGGTATGGGTATGCATACATGGACGTAAGCAGCCCATTTCGAATTCGCCAGGGTTATAGAAAGTAATAATTTCCGCACGGTCATCAATGCCATTTTTCAGGTTATTAACGACTTTCTTTAATTGGTCAAGATGAGAACCATCGGGACGTTGCCATGAACGACCTTGGACACCATAAACGCGCCCCATGTCATCTTCGCCTTTGCGGTGCGGATTATCTAACCATGCTTGGTTTTCATTCGCATTGGCATTCCATGTATTACAACCAATTTCACGAAATTGTGCCGCGTTATCATAGCCACGTAAGTACCCTAATAATTCAGCAATAGCGGCTTTATAAAAGCTTTTGCGGGTCGTAATTAGAGGAAATTGATTGTTACCTACATCATATTCGAGATCAGCATTAATAACGGTTAAACAGCGAACATTTGTGCGCTTGTTTTCAACCCATTGACCTTCATCGAGAATACGTTGGCATAATTCAAGATACTGCTTCATAGTGGCTCTCTTACTCAAAAATACAGGCGGTTTGTGCTATAAAACATCAGTAATAACACAAACCTATATTGACTTGATTTACTTACTGTCTGCGTTCTTAGCGGGCTTATGGGCAGGAATATTTTTACCATATTTATAAGCCCAAATAATCATCAATACACCGATAAGAATCATCGGAATTGAGAGTATTTGCCCCATACTGATGCCGCCAAATAGCCCTAACTGCGCATCCGGTTGTCTGAAGAATTCCACAATGATACGGAATGCACCATAGCCAATAAGGAATAAGCCCGATACGCTTCCCATTGGGCGAGGCTTACGAACAAATAAATTCAAAATCAGGAATAAAACGATGCCTTCTAAAAACATTTCATACAGCTGAGATGGGTGTCTTGGTAACACGCCATATTGCTCAAGAATAGGTAACAGGGATGGATCTTGTGCCGCAAGCTGAATATCTTCACTTCTTGAATGAGGGAATAAAAACGCCCATGGTGTATCTAATGTGACGCGTCCCCATAATTCACCATTAATAAAGTTACCGATACGCCCCATACCAAGACCAAAGGGAATTAAAGGTGCAACGAAATCAGACACTTGTAAAAAGCGTCGTTTAGTGCGATAGGCAAACAACATCATGGCACAGATAACGCCGATCAAGCCACCATGGAAGGACATTCCCCCATCCCACACTTTGAATAGGTACAATGGGTCAGCTAAGAAAACAGGTAAATTATAGAAGAAAACATAGCCTAATCGCCCACCAACAAATACACCGACAAAGCCAATATACAGGAGGTTTTCGACTTCATTTTTTGTCCAGCCGCTATTTGGCTTAGCCGCTCTACGCCCTGCTAGCCATAACGCAAAAACGAACCCCACAAGGTACATAAAACCATACCAATGTAGAGAAACTGGTCCAATCGAAAACATAACGGGATCAATTTCCGGAAATGCTAAGTAGCTGTTACTCATCGTTCCCCACTTTAAAATAATTGATTCAAAAATTATGCCGCATAATAACACGAGGTTATTGTCAGCATATAATTACATATTAATAACATAGAAGATCAAATTAGATCCCGCCACGCACAAACCCACCGAGTCCATTTTTTTCCATGAACTCACTGATTTTGTGTCGGACATTTTCACTCGTTTCTGCCGAAAGCAGTTCAGGTACTAATTCAGACATCAATAGAGGATCAAGCTGGCGAATTAAATACTTCATGCGAGGCACACTACGCCCACTCATACTTAAACTTCGATAGCCTAAAGCCATTAGCACCATCGCGCTTAATGGTTGACCCGCCATTTCACCGCACACACTGATTGGTAAACCAATACGCTGACATTCGGTATGAACCAGGGATAAAAAGCGAACCACCGCAGGGTGCAGGTTATCATAGAGTGCCGCTACATGAGTGTTATTACGGTCAACTGCAAGTAAATATTGTGTAAAGTCATTGGTACCAATAGAAATAAAATCAACACGTTGTTTTAGCTCTGGCAGCAAAAACAATAACGAAGGTACTTCCAGCATGACGCCTATTGGCGGTAAATTAATTGGTTTACCAAGCTGTTGGCTGACTTCATTTCGGGCGCGATTAATCAAGCCAATCGCTTCATCCACCTCATTAATGCTGGTGATCATCGGCAGCAAAATACGCAAATTCCCCGTATCTTGGTTCGCTCGCAACATAGCTCGTAACTGGATCAAAAATATCTCAGGTTGATCCAACATCACTCGGATCCCACGCCAGCCTAAACATGGATTCTCTTCACTAATCGGCATATAGGGCAGCTGTTTGTCCGCCCCAATGTCCAACGTTCTTAGCACAACCGGTTTGGTTGAAAACAGTTGCAATACTTCACGATATAACTGCTTCTGCTCATCTTCTGAGGGAAAGCCATTGTGCAGCATAAATGGCAGCTCAGTACGGTATAACCCGACTCCGTCAACACCATCATGAATTTGTTGTTCATAACGCGGACTCAGCCCAGCGTTAAGGCAAATATCCACATGCTCGCCATTTTTCAGTATGGCGTCTTGGGAAAGTGTTCCTTCCGCTAATCGGCTAAGGTCATTTTCTTCTTCGATGATTTGCTGATATTCCTGAGCGATAAAATTTTCAGGTTCAATAAATACTTCACCACGATACCCATCCAAAATCAGATGACGATTGTGTAATAACGAAGGCTCAATATCCGCCCCCATAATGGCTGGGATCCCCATTGCGCGGATCAAAATCGCCGAGTGTGAATGTGTTGCACCATCGCGAACAATCACTCCTGCCAATTGCTCAAGCGGTAACTCAGCAAGAACACTGGCACTCAACTCATCCGCAACCAAAATAAAACGATCTGGCCATTGACTAGTGGGAGTCTGAGAGTCATCCAGATGAAACAATAAACGTTGCCCTAACGTCCGAAGATCCGAGCCGCGCTCTCTTAAATAAAGATCTCTCAGGCGAGAGAACTGCAAGGCATAATCTTCGATAACTGTTTTGACGGCCCACTCTGCCACTGCGCCTTGATTGATCGCCGTAAACAATCGTTTTTTCAGTTGGGGATCGCTAAGCAAGTGGTTATACAGATCAAAAATGGCAGCGCTCTCTTTGGATGAACTTGCCATAAAACGTTTGCTGATCCGGCGAAATTCCGCAGCGGCACTTTCCAGTGCAACAACCAAACGCTGGCGTTCTTCATCAATATTTAATGTGGTGGCTTGGCATATGCTATCTAAAGATGGCTGGGAAGTATCTTGCCAACCATATGCCATTGAAATTCCTTGTGAAACAGGAATGGCTTTAAAGCGATTTTGACGATATTGGCCAAAAATACCTTTGGTCTGTGCTTGAGATAAAATCACCGCTAACTGCATAGATAGCGTCACCATAAAGGACTCTTCGGTTTCGCTAAATAACCGCTTTTCTCGTTGCTGAACGACCAGCACACCCAGTAGCTGACGTCGATAAACCACAGGCACACCAAGAAATGCCTTGAGCTGCTCTTCTTTAATTTGAGGGAGATATTTGAATTGAGGGTGTTCACGAATGTCCGCGAGATTCAGCATTTCAGATTGTCGACCGACAGCGCCAACAACCCCTTCGTCAAATCCTAGACGAATAGCAATCCCGCTAGGCTTTTTCAGCCCGCGGGTTGCCATTAGGTAATAACATTGACGAGGATGATCTGCTAAATAAATCGAGCACACATCTGTGCGCATCGCTTTGCAGGTTTCATTGACCAAAACTTCAAGCGCTTGGGTCAAGCTGGTCGCCATCGCGACCTTTTCGACAATGTCACGTAAACGCGTCAACATAGGCTTATTTGACTCCGCGCCTACGATTATTAAAAACAGGTCGTTGTGGTAATTTTTGTTCCTGCAAAGGCATAACCACGGGGGCGAATTCCTTCATAACACGCCGATAAACTTCGCGTTTAAAAGAAACCACTTGCCTAACAGGATACCAATAACTGACCCACCGCCAGCCGTCAAATTCTGGCGATTTACTGCGCTGCACATTTATATCGGCGTCATTACATTGGAGTTGAAGTAAAAACCAACGTTGTTTCTGTCCAATACAAACAGGTTTTGTATCCCAACGCACCAAACGCTTAGGTAATTTGTAGCGTAACCAATTACGGGTAGATGCAAGTAACCTGACATCTTTACGCTGTAGTCCGACTTCCTCGTATAACTCACGATACATCGCTTGTTCTGGCGATTCCCCAGGGTTAATCCCACCTTGAGGAAATTGCCAAGAATGCTGACCATAACGGCGAGCCCATAAGACTTGACCTTGCCGATTACAAATTACAATTCCTACATTCGGGCGGTAGCCATCATCATCGATCACTAGACTACCTCAATAACCAAATTTGAAAGATGCCTAATTGTTTCACACATACCTAAACTGGTAAACCTATATCAATACAGTTTGCAGATATGTCTGAAGTAACTACAATAGTCTGCGTCTCAACGGGGTGCCAATTTGGGCTGAGAAATAACCCGTAGAACCTGATCCGGCTAATACCGGCGTAGGGATTTGAGCTGCCGTCTACAAATTATTGTATCGGTCCCCCCTCAAATCCTGTGTGTTTTTTATGATTTACGCAGGAATTACAATGACTAAAAATAAGCTATTTACCTCTATCATTGCATTAACCACCTTAAGTTTTGCAACGTTAGCCTCAGCCGAGAAACCAACGCTGACTGTCTATACCTATGATTCTTTTGCCGCTGAGTGGGGTCCAGGTCCACAAATTAAAAAGAATTTCGAAGCCCAATGTGATTGTGAATTGAAATTAGTTTCATTAGGTGATGGTGTTGCGCTACTCAACCGCCTGCGTATGGAAGGTGCTAAAAGCAAAGCTGACGTTATCTTAGGTTTAGATAACAACTTGCTTGATTCCGCAGAAAAAACAGGATTATTCGCCGCTGCAGATATCAAAACTGATGCCCTCAAATTACCTATCGAATGGAATAGCAAAACATTCATTCCTTACGACTATGGCTACTTCGCGTTCATCTACGATACCAATAAAATTAAGCAGCCACCGAAAAGCATGAATGAGCTGCTTGATAGCAAAAATAATTGGAAAATCATTTATCAAGATCCTCGCACCAGCACCCCTGGCTTAGGGTTAATGTTGTGGGTTGAAAAAATCTACGGTGAAAAATCTGCCGATGCATGGAAAAAAATGGCAGACAAAACGCTCACGGTCACGAAAGGCTGGAGTGAATCTTATGGATTATTCTTGAAAGGCGAAGGTGATTTTGTTCTTAGCTATACCGCCTCTCCAGGCTACCAGATTCTGAATGATAAGAAAGATAACTACGCTGCGGCTCTGTTTGATGAAGGGCATTATATGCAAGTCGAGGTAGCAGCTAGATTGAAGCACAGCCCGCAGCCTGAGCTCGCAAAACAGTTTTTACAGTTTATGTTAACGCCAGAATTCCAAAACACATTACCCACAACTAACTGGATGTATCCGGTGATCGATATACCGCTACCTGAAGTGTATAACGTGTTGCCATTACCGAAAAAGTCATTGCAATTTAGTGCTCAAGAAGTGGCTAAAGAACGTCAAGCATGGACTCGTTTATGGCAAACCGCCGTCAGTCGTTAATCAACTTAACTTTATTACCGGGGGCGCTTGCCTCCGGTTTATTGCTTGTCGTTGCTTTGCTCGCATTTGGGGCTCTGTGGTTTTTCGCACCTGAAATTTCGCTCAAAGAAATCGTTGAAGATGATTACCTCTGGCATGTCATCGGTTTTACGTTTTTGCAGGCACTGCTTTCCGCGATTTTTTCCATTATTCCCGCTATTTTTCTTGCAAGAGCCCTTTACCGCCGGCGGTTCTGGGGACGAACGCTCTTCCTCCGCCTATGCGCTATGACTCTCGTTTTACCCGTATTGGTGGCTGTTTTTGGTATTTTATCGGTATATGGGCAAACCGGATGGCTTGCAAAACTGTGCCAATGGCTAGGATTTGAATACCAATTCTCGCCTTATGGATTACGTGGCATTTTGTTGGCTCATATCTTTTTCAATATGCCACTCGCCACCCGAATGCTATTACAATCGCTTGAAAATATTGCTATTGAGCAACGACAAAGCGCAGCTCAACTTGGATTTAATGAGTGGCAACAATTCGCTATTTTGGAATGGCCCTATTTGCGCCGCCAGATGTTACCGACTGGCGCCTTAATTTTTATGTTGTGCTTTGCCAGTTTTGCGACAGTACTTGCTTTGGGAGGCGGTCCAGCAGCGACAACTATCGAGTTAGCGATTTATCAAGCGCTTAGCTATGACTTTGATTTAGGACGAGCCACATTGCTCGCCTTGATTCAGCTTGGCTGCTGCGTGGGCTTAATGTTAATTTGCCAGCACATTAATCATGCATTCTCAATTGGCTTTAGTCATCAAAATCAGTGGTTTGACCCTGCCGATAACCTATTTCGTCGCTTGCGCGATTTGCTTGTGATTGCTGCCGCCCTCCTCCTATTAATCCCGCCCTTATTAGCGGTTATTGTCGATGGACTAAATAGTCAACTACTGGACGTCCTCCAGCAATCAGCCTTATGGCAAGCAACATCAACATCACTGTTTATCGCACTTTTCGCAGGAGTGATATGTGTCATCCTCACGCTAATGCTGCTTTGGAGTAGCCGAGAACTACGACTGAGAAATGCACTAAAACTTGGACAAGCGATTGAACTCAGCGGTCTCATCATTCTCGCGATGCCTGGGATTGTTCTGGCAACTGGCTTTTTCATTTTTTTCAATGAAACCATTGGTATCCCTGAGACTCCTTATCCGCTCGTGATCATGACAAATGCCTTACTTGCGATCCCTTATGCCCTAAAAGTGCTTGATAACCCTACGCGGGATTTGGCTCAACGTTATAATCCATTGTGTCAATCTTTGGAAATTACAGGCTTTAACCGATTTAAAATTATTGAGTTACGCGCGCTACGTAAACCTATCGCTCAAGCATTAGCGTTTGCTTGTGTTATTTCAATCGGGGATTTTGGCGTCGTCGCCCTGTTTGGTAATGAAGCGTTTCGCACTCTACCTTACTATCTTTATCAGCAAATAGGCGCTTATCGTACTCATGACGGTGCTGTCACCGCGATGCTATTGCTGTTACTTTGTTTTTGCCTGTTCAGCTTACTTGAGAGATTATCGGGAAAGACTCATGATTGAATTAAAAAACCTAGATTATCAATACGATAGTCTGAACATGCACTTTGATTTCATAGTCGCTTCAGGAGAAAGAGTCGCGATCATGGGACCGAGCGGCGCAGGCAAGAGTACCCTACTTAGCCTAATTAGTGGATTTCAGTATCCTCGCCATGGCACTATCACGTTAAATGGCGAAAATCATACTTTGACACCCCCTGCGAAGCGCCCTGTCTCCATGCTATTCCAAGAAAATAATCTCTTTGCCCACCTCACGGTTAGGCAAAATATTGGGTTAGGCTTACAACCTAGTTTGCGCCTTAATCAACTGCAAATGACTGAAGTTGAACAGATGGCACAACACGTCAGCTTAACTGAATGTTTGGATAGAACACCGGCGCAGTTATCGGGTGGTCAACGTCAACGTGCAGCGCTTGCTCGCTGTTTAATTCGCAACCAACCTATTTTATTGTTAGATGAGCCATTTTCTGCCTTAGATCCCGCTTTACGCAATGAAATGCTGCAATTACTCAATGACATTTGCGTTAATAAATCCATCACGTTATTGATGGTCTCTCATAGTATTGAAGACTCGCTACAAATCGCCCCTCGTAGCTTAGTGATTGCCGATGGCGCAATTGTGTATGACGGCGATACTGAAACACTGTTACAAGGCAAAACCGATGCTTCTGCATTATTAGGCATTTCTAATTATCTCGATAAATAACACTGTATAAATCCCCACCATTCGCGTATATTAATTGCAGATTATTTACGCGAGTTTCCTTTATGCCTCCATCCAATGCCCCCGCTGAAAAAGGCTTTATTCTTAGCCGCCATTGGCGAGATACCCGCTACGGTATCGAGGTCAGCTATTGGCTACTTACCGATAATCAACCGCAAAAAGTCATTGTTCCTTATCAACAAGCCGTCGGTTTTTTACCCGAATCTAAACTGCCCCTTGTACGCCATTTATTTGAAGGGCAAGCTGATATTAGCTATCGCCCCGTTGAGCTTCGGGATTTTAAACGCGAAAAAGTGTATGCCATTTACTGTCAGCAATATCGCCAGTTACAAAATTTGGACAAAAATTGCCAAGCGCTAGGTGTCGAGTTATTAGAAACTGATATTCGCCCTTGTGAACGTTATTTAATGGAGCGCTTTATTACCGCTCCCGTGTGGTTTTCTCGAAATCATCAAGGAAAATATCAACTTAAACCTTGTGACGGTTATCGACCAACATTACGCGCTGTATCCCTTGATATTGAAACTAGCCAGCATGGGGAGCTTTACTCAATTGGGTTAGCTGGCTGTGGTGATAATGTCGTGTTTATGCTGGGGCCTGAACAAGGTCCAGCCCTCAACAATGAACATCGGCTAGTGTACGCAAACAGTCGCCCTCAGTTACTCGAACAATTAAACGACTGGATTCAGCAATATGATCCTGACGCCATTATCGGTTGGAATTTAATTCAATTTGATTTGCAAGTGTTACAAAAACACGCAGAGCGTTATGGCATTCCACTTTTATTAGGTCGGCAAGGGAAAAAGCTTGAATGGCGAGAACACGGTTTTAAGCAAGGGGTGTTTTTTGCCTCCGCTGAAGGTCGCTTAATTATTGATGGTATTGATGCGTTAAAATCGGCAACATGGAGTTTCAGTTCATTCAGTTTGGAATCCGTTGCCCAGCAATTGCTTGGTGAAGGAAAGGCAATTGATACTCCCTATGATCGGATGGATGAAATTAACCGCCGCTTTGCTCACGATAAACCCGCCCTCGCCCATTACAATATTCAAGACTGTATTTTGGTGCATCGCATCTTTGAAAAAACCGATTTAATGGCATTCTTGCAAGAACGCTCTACAGTCACAGGGCTCGCCGCCGATCGCATGGGAGGCTCAGTCGCCGCCTTTTCCCATTTATATATTCCTCGGCTACACCGCTTAGGGTTTGTTGCCCCTACGCTCTCTGAGCAAAAATTTCAGCTCAATCCCGGCGGATTTGTCATGGACTCCCAACCTGGTTTGTATGACTCTGTTTTGGTGCTTGATTATAAAAGCCTATATCCCTCAATTATTCGCACCTTTTTGATTGACCCTGCAGGCATGATTGAAGGGCTGGCTCATCCTGAACCTGAGCATTCTGTTGAAGGATTTCGTGGGGCATGGTTTTCCCGCACTACGCACTGTTTACCTGATATTGTCAGCCATATTTGGCAAGGTCGAGATAAAGCTAAACAACAAAAAAATGCCCCTCTATCCCAAGCACTCAAAATCATTATGAATGCATTTGCAGGGGTTTTAGGTGCCGATGGATGTCGCTTTTTTGATCCTAGATTAACCGCTTCAATTACGATGCGTGGTCATGAAATCATGCGCATTACGAAGCAATTAATTGAATCTCAAGGCTATCAGGTAATCTATGGGGATACAGATTCCACCTTTGTTTGGCTAAGGGATCCTCACACAGATGAACAAGCGCAAAAAGTCGGTTATCAATTGCGAGATCATGTTAATAATTGGTGGAAACAACATCTTAAAGAAGAGTGGCAACTCGATGGTGTTCTCGAACTTGAATATGAAACCCACTATCGACGCTTTTTGATGCCAACGATCCGCGGAACTGACCAAGGCAGTAAAAAACGCTATGCAGGTTTAAGCCAAGATACCATGGTTTTTAAAGGGTTAGAGACTATCCGCTCTGATTGGACGCCTCTCGCTCAAAATTTCCAAAAAGAGTTGTATACCCGTATTTTTTATCGTCAGCCTTATCGAGAGTTTATTAACGATTATATTCGTGCCATTCGTTCTGGAGAATATGACAATCGCTTGATTTATCGTAAACGCCTGCGTCGTAAATTGTCCGATTATCAGCGTAATGTTCCCCCTCACGTAAGAGCTGCACGACAGGCGGATGAATACAATTTAAAATTACAGCGCCCTTTGCAGTATCAAAATGGGGGTTGGATCAGCTACATTATTACCCAAGCGGGTCCTGAACCGCTTGAAACTGTGACGGCTAAACCCGATTATGAGCACTATATTCTCAAACAAATCAAGCCTATCGCCGATGGGATTCTCCCTTTTCTGCAAGATGATTTCGATACCATTTTGACAGGGCAAATTAATCTTTTGTTTTAAAGCCTAACGAGCAGCGAGAATTGTACAATTCTTATTACAATTGCCGCATTTTTAACAGGTGACGATAAGCGAATGTTGAATTAATATAACGCCCCTTTGATATCTCGACCTGTTATACGCACAGCTTGGCGAGAAAATCGGCTATACTCATCATAATTCGAGCAACGCGACTCGAAAGAGAAAAGAGCTATAATTGCCAAACGGCAAAACGATTAAAAAATTTCGCATCACCCTTGGTATATAACCGTTATATCAACACTGGGCAAAGACACCGATTAGTTGTCTTAAACATCTAAAAATAAACAATCAAAATTATGGAATTAAATTAAACCTATGCCATTTACTCTTGGTCAACGCTGGATCAGCGACACAGAAAGCGAACTTGGGTTAGGCGCCGTCGTGGCTATTGATGCCCGTATGGTGACGTTGCTTTTCCCTGCAACAGGGGAAAACAGACTGTATTCACGAAGTGATGCGCCCATCACCCGAGTGATGTTCAACGAAGGTGATACCATCACCAGTCACGAAGGTTGGCAGCTACAAGTTGAAAGTATTCAAGAAGACAAAGGGTTACTGACCTATACCGGAACGCGCTTAGACACCCAAGAAGCGGATGTCAGTTTGAGAGAGGTTTTCCTCGATAGCAAATTGACGTTTAATAAGCCACAAGACAGGCTGTTCGCGGGTCAAATCGATCGTATGGATCGCTTCGCTCTGCGTTTTCGCGCACGTAAATTCCAAAGCGAACAAGTTAAACACCAAGCCACTGGCTTACGTGGTATCCGCGCAAGTTTAATCCCTCATCAGCTGCATATTGCTAACGAAGTAGGTAAACGTCATCATCCGCGCGTTTTACTGGCAGACGAAGTGGGCTTAGGAAAAACAATCGAAGCGGGTATGATTATCCATCAACAATTGATGGCGGGTCGTGCTGAGCGCGTCTTAGTGATTGTACCGGATAGCTTGCAGCACCAATGGCTAGTCGAAATGCTGCGCCGCTTTAATTTACGCTTTTCCCTATTTGATGATAGCCGCTACAGTGAAGCGCAACATGATAGCGATAATCCATTTGAAACTGAGCAGTTAGTGCTGTGTTCTTTGGATTTTGTTCGCCGTAATAAACAGCGCTTTGACCAACTCGTTGACGCAGGTTGGGATATGATGGTGGTTGATGAAGCTCATCACCTGCAATGGAGCGAAACCGCCCCAAGCCGTGAATATCAAGTCATTGAAACGTTAGCGGAACATGTTCCATCTGTGTTGCTATTAACCGCAACCCCTGAGCAGCTTGGTCAAGAGAGTCACTTTGCGCGTTTGCGCCTCCTCGATCCTAGCCGTTTCCACGACTACCAAGAGTTTTTAGCTGAGCAAGAAAACTATCGCCCTGTCGCAGATGCGGTTTCACTGCTGCTGTCCGGCGATAAATTAACGAACGATCAGCAAAATATACTGAACGAACTCATTAAAGAACAAGATATTGAGCCGTTACTAAAAGCTGCGAATCTTGAAGGTGATGATAGCCAAGCCGCTCGCCAAGAACTGATCCACATGCTGATGGACAGACACGGTACTAGCCGCCTGTTATTTAGAAACACCCGTAATGGTGTCAAAGGCTTCCCACGCCGTGAATTGCATTCTTTAAAAATGCCACTGCCAACTCAATACCAAACGGCAATCAAAGTCGCTGGCATTATGGGCACGAAAAAGGATGTGGAAACTCGCGCAAAAGAGATGCTGTATCCAGAACAAATCTACCAAGAATTTGAAGGCGAAAACGCCACTTGGTGGAACTTTGACCCTCGTGTTGAATGGCTGATGGGCTTCTTAACCGCGAATCGCCACGAAAAAGTACTGGTTATCTGTGCTAAAGCTGCCACCGCATTGCAACTTGAGCAAGTTCTGCGTGAACGTGAAGGGATCCGCGCCGCGGTATTCCACGAAGGTTTATCGCTGTTAGAGCGTGACCGAGCTGCTGCCTACTTTGCTTCACAAGAAGAGGGGGCACAGGTTTTACTGTGTTCAGAAATTGGCTCCGAAGGCCGTAACTTCCAATTTGCTAACCAATTAGTGATGTTTGATCTGCCATTCAACCCTGACCTACTTGAGCAGCGTATTGGGCGTTTGGATCGTATTGGTCAAAGCCGCGATATCGTCATCAACGTGCCGTACTTAGAAAATACTGCGCAATCTGTGTTGATCCGCTGGTACCACGAAGGGTTAGATGCATTCGAGCATACTTGCCCAACGGGTCGTACTATTTACGACAAATACTATCAGCAACTGCTGCAATTTATGGCAGAGCCAACTATCACTGACGGGTTTGATGAATTTATCAAAAACTGCCGTGAAGAACACGATGCACTGAAAGCCCAGTTAGAGCAAGGTCGCGACCGATTGCTGGAAATGCACTCAAATGGTGGTGATGCGGGTAATCAACTAGCCGAAGAAATTGGCGAAGGAGATAACGAAACTGAGTTAGTCAACTTTGCGTTGAACTTGTTTGATATCGTAGGCATCAATCAAGAAGATAAGAGCGATAACTTAATTATCCTCACGCCATCAGATCATATGTTAGTCCCTGATTTCCCAGGATTACCACAAGATGGTTGCACCATCACCTTTGATCGTGAGCAGGCTCTTTCGCGCGAAGATACACAGTTTATTAGTTGGGAGCACCCAATTATTCGTAACGGTTTGGACTTAGTGTTATCGGGTGATACCGGTAGCTGTGCCGTGTCTGTTTTGAAAAATAAAGCATTGCCAGTCGGTACATTACTGACCGAATTGATTTATGTGGTTGAAGCTCAAGCCCCTAAACAACTGCAAATCAGTCGTTTTCTACCCGCAACGCCAGTACGTTTATTAATTGATTTAAAAGGTAATAACCTCTCTTCACAAGTGGAATTCGAGAGCTTTAACCGCCAATTAAATGCAATTAACCGTCATATGGCGAGCAAGTTAGTCAATGCGGTACAAAACGAAGTGCATTCAGTGCTACGACTCTCTGAACCAATGATTGAGAAAGAAGCTAAATCTATTATTGAGAATGCGAAAGAAGCGGCCGATAAAGCTCTAACTCTTGAGCTGTCACGTTTAGAAGCACTGAAAGCGGTTAACCCGAATATCCGTGATGAAGAACTCGACATTATCGAAGAAGAACGTCGCCAATTGATGACCAATATCAACCAAGCATCATGGCGCCTCGATGCTATTCGCCTCGTGGTTGTCACGCATCAGTAGAGAATGTAGCTCGGCACTAGCGGTGCTGGCTGATAGCAGCCAACACCGCTACAGCGTGAAGAGTGAAGGATAAAAAGTAGGTATTTATAGTTTGGCTTTTGACTTTATCTCTCTATTATTAGCCAAAATTATTCGCGTTGTAGCTAGGCGGCAAACGAAGATATCCCTAGGAGCATACTCAAGTATGTGACTAGGGTAGCTAAGAGCTGCCAATACCGCTACAGCGTGAAGAATGAAGGATAAAAAATGTTACCCTATAATCCGCCAACAGACCCTTGGCTATATGTCCTTTACCAAGATGAACATATCATCGTAGTAAACAAGCCTAGCGGTCTGCTTTCAGTGCCAGGGAAAGCCCCTGAGCACCATGACAGCATTATGAGCCGTATTCAGCGAGATCACCCTGCTGCTGAATCTGTTCACCGTTTGGATATGGCAACCAGCGGAGTAATGGTGGTTGCGCTGCACAAAGCCGCTGAGCGGGAACTCAAACGCCAATTTCGAGAGCGTGAGCCCAAAAAACACTATGTTGCGCGCGTATGGGGTCATTTAGAAAAGCCCGAAGGTTTGGTGGATTTACCACTAATTTGTGATTGGCCGAATCGCCCTAAGCAGAAAGTCTGTTTTGAAACGGGTAAATCAGCACAAACCGAATACCTTGTTCTGGAATATGAAGAGCAAGCCACACGAGTTAAACTTTCCCCCATTACTGGGCGATCGCATCAATTACGTGTGCACATGTTGGCACTGGGGCATCCAATCCTTGGGGATAGATTCTATGCTCATGAAGAAGCATTAGCATTGGCGCCACGTTTGCAGTTACATGCTCAGGAGCTCTATATCACACATCCAGAGTATGGTACGCCAATGCATTTTACTTGCCAGCCAGACTTCTAACTGTCGCGTCGAATATCCCTAATCACGCAGACTACCGCAAGGTCATGCCGATTGAATAAATCCCTAGGCACGTAGATAACTGCGTAACTAGGGAATCCTGCGAAGCCAATAACACCGAAGTACAAAATATAGTGGGGAAATTATTTGAAGCCTCGTTCTTTTTTGACTAGATCATAAGCTGCTTGAATTGACTGCGCTTTTTGCTTAGCAATCTCCATCATTTCCGGCGGTAACCCTTTTGCTACCAGCTTATCCGGATGGTGTTCACTCATCAGCTTACGATATGCGCGCTTAATTTTTGTCGGCTCATCATCCACAGCGACACCAAGCACCTTGCAAGCATCTTCCAGCGTCGGTCCATTATTTTGCTGATAGTATCCCCCAGACTGCTGTTGAGAGTAACCATGACCAAACTGACGACCGCTTTGAATCATACTCAAGAACTGTTCGAATTGAACTTGGGAAATGCCGAGCTCTTCTGCAATGATTAACAGCACTTTCTTTTCATTCGGATGCAATGAACCATCGGCAAAAGCAGCTTGCAGTTGAATTTCCAGAAACATCTGAATTAGGTCATGCCGACCATAACATGCCATACGCAATTGCTTTAAAACATCACGTAGTGGAAACTCTGGCGATTTCCCTTCTCTAAAGGCTTGCTGAGCCGCTTTACGCGTTTCCCCATGCAGTTGCATTCTATCCATCAAATTCGACGCTAACTGAATGTCTGTCTCAGTAACACGCCCTTTCGACTTGGTTAAATGCCCTAGTATTTGGAAGGTACTCGCGAAGAAAATAATTTGTCTATCGCGCTTATTGATGGAGCTGGCGAACTTACGTTGAGCCGAGGCTTTATCAAAACCGTGTCCAATGAGTAAGCCTGCTAGTGCTCCCCAAAACCCTAAACCGGAGACAATAGCGAGTATCACCCCAATAATTTTACCCCAATAGTGCATATATCCCTCAATTCTTCAATGCTCAGAATGCAATTTTGCATTATCATACTATCCATTCTGCTTTTGTGCATAACGATAAAGAGCCTAACAAGTTGCTAACAACGAACGCCACAGTTTTGATATTATGCTGGCGAAAACGGATTGGCTAAGATAGTCTTTGAGCGTTTGCCGACTGTGCCCATTTGACGGACTCCTTATTTAATGATGAAAAAAAGTTATCCCACAATAATCGCCACCATGGTATGGGCGGCTATTTATAGCCAGCAAGCACATGCTGATCTTGCAGCACAATGTATGCTTGGGGTGCCTGTTTATGACAAACCGCTGGTCACTGGCGACTCCAATAGTTTACCGATTGAAATTCAAGCTAACGATGTCACTGGGGAATACCCTAATTTTGTCGAATATACAGGCAATGTTGATATTCAACAGGGTAACCAAACTCTCACCGCAGATAAGGTCAAACTGACGCAAACCCAAAAAAACGGTGAAGAACCTGTTCGTGAAGTGACGGCAACGGGTAACGTTCATTATGATGACCCTCAGATTATCCTGAAGGGACCTTCCGCATGGTCGAATTTAGATAACAAAAATACTGATGTTGATGACGGTAACTACATGATGGTAGGTCGTCAGGGTCGCGGTGAAGCGAAAAAAATGAAAATGCGAGGTGAAAACCGCTATTCCATTATGGAAAACGGAACCTTCACCAGCTGTTTACCGGGAAGTAATACCTGGAGCGTTGCAGGCTCTGAAGTCATTATTGACCGTGAAGAAGAAGTGGCTGAGATTTGGCATGCACGCTTCCGTATTGCGGATGTCCCTGTATTTTATAGTCCATATATGCAGCTACCAATTGGTAGTAAACGTCGTTCTGGTTTCTTGATCCCGATGGGAAGCTATTCAAATAATGACGGGCTGGAATTCACACTCCCGTATTATTGGAACATTGCCCCGAATTACGATGCTACTATCACACCACAGTTTATGACTCACCGTGGCGTTAAATTAAATAACGAATTCCGTTATTTAATTACACCTGGTACAGGCACCATAGCTTTCGATTTTATCAACCATGACCGTGCTTATATAAAAGATAAAGAGAATGGTAAACGAGATGCACGTGACAGCGATGACCGTTGGTTATTCTACTGGCGTCATTCAGGCACCTTTGCTCAACACTGGAACTTTGGTGCAGATTATACCAAGGTAAGTGACCGCCAATACTTTACTGATTTTAGCTCTCAGTACGGTAGTACCACCGATGGTTATGCCACGCAAAAATTTAATGTCGGCTATTCAGATACAAACTGGAATATGAAAGTATCTCATAAACAATTCCAAGTCTTCGTTGATGACCCCAACCGCCGTGCATATAAAGCTGAGCCACAAATCGATTTTAACTATTATCAAAATAACGTCGGTATGTTGGATTTCCATACCTATGCACAAGCAGCCCGCTTTACCAGTGTAGGTGAAAATAACCCAGATGCGACGCGTTTGCATATCGAGCCGGAAGTCAGCATGCCGCTGTCCAATGGCTGGGCTCAGATGAATAACAGCATTAAATTAATGGCAACCCATTACGACCAAGATATTCCTGATGTAAGACAAGACAGCGGCTTAGACAAAAATGTCACCCGCGTACTGCCAATGTTCAAGAGTGATGCAAAGGTCGTTTTTGAACGTAACCTATATCAAGGCAGTGATTTTGTTCAAACCTTAGAACCGCGCGTCCAATACTTATATATTCCGTACAAAGATCAGGACAATATCAATAACTACGACTCCGCACTCTTACAGTCTGACTATACTGGTCTGTTCCGTGACCGTATTTACAGTGGCTTAGACCGTATTGCCTCTGCAAACCAGTTCACCACCGGTGTCACCACCCGTATTTATGATGAAAACTTAGCTGAGAGATTTAATTTCTCCGTCGGGCAAATTTACTATTTAGAACGTCCTCGCGCAGGTAATTCAAATCTGAAAATTGATGACAAGAGTGATACCGGTTCATTAATGTGGGCAACCGATGCCATGTGGCATATTGATGAAAACTGGGGTATTCGTGGTGGTTTACAATATGACCGTCGCCTCGGCAGTGTCACTATGGGAAATGCGGTTACTGAATATCGCTTTGATGCCGATAGACTGATTCAGCTGAATTACCGCTTTGTTGACCGTGACTATATCCAAGCCACGTTCCGTCGTGAAGATACCGCTGGTGGCTATACTTATACACTCCCTGAATACCAACAAGGTATTTCACAAGTTGGTACCGTGGTTAGCTGGCCGTTAAGTGACAACTGGGGCTTTGTGGGCTCTTACTATTATGATACCAAGCAGCAACAATCAGCGAGCCAGCTCGTCGGATTACAATACAATGCGTGCTGTTGGGCAGTCAATTTAGGGTATGAACGTAAGATTGTCGGTTGGCAGAAAGAGAAGTTTAACAGCGAATATGACAACAAATGGTCAATTAATGTGGAACTTAGAGGCCTAAATAACAATCATAGTTTAGGTAGTCAGGAGATGTTGAAACAAGGTATTATTCCTTATCAACGTGCTTTCTGATAATAAACAACATAACGATCACGATTAGCCCGCATATGCGGATTAAAAGTCAATTTTATAGGACCATTATGAAGAATTGGAGAACGCTTATTCTAGGACTGATGTTCGCAAGCTCTGCTAGTTTAGCTGCGCCACAGCAAATGGATAAAGTGGCTGCGGTTGTCAACAACGGAGTTGTACTGGAAAGCGACGTCCAGAATATGATCAACACAGTGAAACTGAATGCGCGTAACGCAAATCAACAAGTTCCTGATGATCAAACCTTGCGCCAGCAAATCATTGACCGTTTGGTTATGGATAACATCATGTTGCAGATGGCCAACCAAATGCAGATTAATATCCCTGAAGAAGCAGTTAATGCCACTATCGCGGATATTGCTCGCCAAAACAATTTAACCTTACCTCAGATGGAAAAACGCCTGACGGCAGATGGCATTAACATTGCCAAATACCGTAGCGAAATCCGTAAAGAAATGCTATTAGCGGAAGTGCGTAACAATGAAGTTCGCCGCCGTATTACTATTTTACCTCAAGAAGTCGATGCATTAGCGGACCAAATGGATTCTCAAATGAACGCGCAAAAAGGCGTGAATTTAAGCCATATCCTGATCCCACTGCCAGAAAACCCAACGCCAGAACAGCTGGCGAAAGCTGAATCTTTAGTCGATAAAATCTTAAGCGACCTGAAAAAAGGCTCTGACTTCGGTAAATTAGCTATTGCCTACTCCGCGGATCCTCAAGCGCTGAAAGGCGGAAATATGGGTTGGTCACGTCTGCAAGAACTGCCTGTCGTATTTTCTGATGAACTAAAAAATGCGAAGAAAGGCGACATCGTCGGTCCAATCCGCTCTGGTGTTGGCTTCCATATTTTACGTGTAAATGAAGTTAGTGGTGATACTCACCAGCCAATTTCCGTCACTGAAGTTAAAGCGCGTCATATCTTACTGAAATCATCACCAATTATGGATGATGCCACAGCAAGACAAAAACTGACTCAGCTGGCTCAAGAGATCCGTAACGGTAGAATTTCATTTGAAGAAGCCGCTAAAGAGAACTCTGAAGACCCAGGTAGCGCATTAAAAGGCGGTGAGTTAGGCTGGAACATGCCAGATGTTTACGACCCAGCATTCCGTGATGCGTTAATGAAACTGAAAAAAGGCGAAATCAGCCAACCTGTTCCTTCAAGTTTCGGCTGGCACTTAATTCAATTAGAAGATACTCGTAGTGTCGATAAAACTGATGCGGCGAAGAAAGATCAAGCGTACCGTTTACTGTTCAACCGTAAGTTTAACGAAGAAGCGCAGACTTGGATGCAAGAACAGCGCGCAGCAGCTTATGTGAATATCGTCGATGGTCGCCAAAGCCAATCTAATGATGAACAAGCAAAATAAGCCCATTATCATCACCCCCGGCGAACCAGCCGGGGTAGGTCCGGATCTCCTGATTCAGCTGGCTCAACAAGCATGGCCAGTTGAATTAGTCGCTTGTGCCGATCCGGATTTACTTCTTCAACGTGCTAAGATGCTCAACTTGCCATTAACTCTGCACGAATATCATGCAGATCAGCCGCAATCGTCCATGGCAAGTCACCTTTCCATTGTTCCTGTTTCGTTGAACGTGCCTGCTGAGCCTGGAAAGCTGAATGTTCGTAATGGCGAATACGTCACTGAAACCTTAGCCCGTGCCTGTGATGGTTGTTTGAATGGCGAATTTTCTGCCATTGTGACGGGACCGGTTCACAAAGGCATTATTAATGATGCAGGCATTCCATTCAGCGGTCATACTGAGTTTTTTGCTGATAGAAGCCACTGTGACCGCGTTGTGATGATGCTCGCAACCCAAGAGCTACGTGTTGCCTTAGCCACCACGCACCTCCCGTTAAAAGATGTGTCCGATGCGATAACTCAGCAAAGCTTGCATGAAGTCATCACCATTTTGCATCATGATCTGCAAACTAAGTTTGGCATTGAAAACCCGCATATTTATGTTTGTGGACTTAACCCGCATGCAGGAGAAGGCGGACATATGGGAACGGAAGAGATTGATACCCTCATTCCAGCCCTAGAAACACTGCGTAAACAAGGTATGACCTTAATGGGTCCGTTACCCGCAGACACCTTATTCCAACCGAAGTATTTAGAGGATGCAGACGCTGTATTGGCGATGTATCACGATCAGGGACTACCTGTGTTAAAATACCAAGGTTTCGGCAGAGCGGTAAATATTACCCTTGGTCTGCCATTTATCCGTACTTCCGTCGATCACGGCACAGCGCTTGAATTAGCAGGTACGGATCAAGCCGATGCGGGCAGTTTTATCACCGCATTGAAATTAGCTATCCAAATGACACAAAAGAATTCATGAATAATCGAGTCCATCAGGGGCACCTTGCCCGCAAACGTTTCGGGCAGAACTTTTTAACTGACCAATTTATTATCGACAGTATTGTGGATGCTATGCACCCGCAACCAGGACAAGCCATTGTAGAAATTGGTCCCGGTCTTGGTGCATTAACTGAGCCTGTTGGTAGCCGCATGGATAAAATGACGGTAGTTGAGCTTGACCGCGATCTCGCCGCTCGCCTGCACGTCCATCCTCAATTGAAAGATAAACTGACCATCATCCAACAAGATGCGATGACTGTAGACTTCGGTGAACTGGCAAAACAAGCTGGACAGCCAATACGTGTCTTTGGTAATTTGCCTTATAACATCTCAACCCCGTTGATGTTCCACCTGTTTACATTCACCAACCAAATTTCCGACATGAACTTCATGTTACAGAAGGAAGTGGTTAACCGGTTAGTCGCAGGTCCGGGGAGCAAAGCTTATGGTCGTTTAAGTGTTATGGCACAATATTACTGCAATGTTGTTCCTGTGCTCGAAGTTCCACCAACCGCTTTTGCCCCGCCACCAAAAGTGGATTCAGCAGTAGTAAGATTGATCCCTCACAAGGAAAATCCATACCCTGTGAAGGATATTAAAGTATTAAGCCGTATTACGACTCAAGCATTTAACCAACGTCGTAAAACTGTCCGCAATAGTCTTGGGGATTTATTCAGTGTTGAGCAGTTAACCGAGTTGGGTATCGACCCAGGTACACGCGCTGAAAATATCTCTGTTGAGCACTATTGTAAGATGGCAAACTATCTGTGTAATTTATCGGAATAGAGAATCTGAGGAGGCACAATGCTGAATGATCCTAATGTGAGCATCCAAGTTCAAAGTGTCTACATAGAAAGCCAATCCCAACCTGAGATCGCCCGTTTCGTCTTTGCGTATACCATTTGTATCCGTAATGTAGGGCGAGTCCCGATACAGTTAATGAGCCGGTATTGGCTCATTACCAATAGTGATGGCCGTAAAACTGAAGTGCAAGGTGAAGGCGTGGTTGGCGAACAACCCGTGATTTTACCGGGCAAGGAATATCGCTATACCAGCGGTGCAATATTAGAAACACCAATGGGTACGATGGAAGGCTATTACGTCATGCTGAGCGACCAAGGAAATCACTTCCATGTTGATATTCCTGCATTTCGTCTCGCCATCCCAACACTGATTAATTGATTATGTCCACATATATTGTAGGTGATATACACGGTTGTTATCGTGAGCTGCGGGAACTTCTTGATAGCGTGAGTTTCGATCCACAGCAAGATACATTATGGCTAACAGGTGATCTTGTCGCCCGCGGTCCCGATTCACTGCAAGTATTGCGCTACGTGAAAAGCTTAGGGTCATCTGCACGATTAGTACTTGGCAATCATGACCTACACTTAATTGGTATTTATTGCAAAATTAGCCGTAATAAACCCAAAGACCATCTTGATGAGCTACTGAATGCGCCTGATATTGATGAATTAATCAATTGGTTACGCCGCCAGCCACTGTTGCAAGTCGACGAAGACCAAAAATGGTCATGACCCACGCAGGGATAACTCCTCAGTGGGATCTCGAAACAGCCAAAATGTGTGCTCGAGAAGTGGAAGCCGTTTTATCTAGCGATGCCTACCCACTTTTTATTGACTCGATGTATGGTGATATGCCAAACAATTGGTCTCAGAGCTTAATGGGGCTCGCACGTTTACGCTACAGTACGAATGCCCTTACCCGTCTGCGCTATTGTTTTCCTAATGGTCAGCTGGATATGGACTGCAAAGAAAGCCCAGCTAAAGCCCCTGCGCCTTTAAAACCGTGGTTTTCTCTACCAAGTCAATTCCCTGAAGATTACTCAATTTTCTTTGGTCATTGGGCATCACTGGAAGGTAAATTTACACCAGAGCATGTGTATGCAATGGATACGGGTTGTTGCTGGGGAGGAGATTTAACGCTGCTTCACTGGGAAACTAAAACATTCCATAGACAAAAATCTCACCAAAAACGTCGTAAAGAGTAAGTGTTTTCTCAGATACCAAAATGATAGATAGTAAAATGGCACCTAACAGTGCCATTTTTATTGACTAGACCAACAACGATTAGACGCGACGAGTCAGAACTTCAATGCAGAAACCGTGGCTATTCGCTTCGTCTGCTTCGTGATACTCAGTGAAAATAGAATCCCATTCATCGGGTTCATAGGCAGGGAAATGTGTATCTCCAATCACTTCCGCATCTACATGGGTCAAATACAGTTTATTGGCGAGTGGTAGAAACTGCTGGTAAACCTTGCCACCACCAATCACCATAATTTCATCGGCACCTTCAACTGCTTTCGCAGCTTCTAATGCTTCTTCAATGGATTTAACCCAGATAACACCGGTTTCAGTCCCTGCTTGACTACTTAAAACAATATTAACACGCTGTGGTAAAGGGCGGCCTAACGCTTCATAAGTCACGCGTCCCATAATCACAGGTTTATTCAATGTTTGACGTTTAAACCACGCCAAATCACCAGGTAAATTCCAAGGCATCGCATTTTCCATGCCGATAACCTGATCGAACGCCATTGCTGCGATTAAGCTAATATTCATCTAACCACCTTAGAAACAAAATATAAAAATTGTGCACACTATACGGAAACAGACATACTACGTCGACTAAATTTAATCTTCCTTAAATACGACGCAATCCCTTATACTCGAACGAATCAAGTCAATGCACTAAACGATGTTTACAACGCTTTTAGTCCCTTATTACTCAGTTTAGTTCAACCTAAAATAAAGAGATTACATTATGTATCAGACCAGTATCATGGTCGCGACGATTGCCGCCCTTGGCATGGTTTCACCCGGTCCAGATTTCTTTTTAATTATCAAAAACGCAGCACGCTACCAACGTTCTGCCGCTATGATGACCGCCTTCGGTATTATCGTCGCCATTGCACTTCACATGTCCTATTGCGTGGCAGGTCTTGCCGTGTTGATTACCACCACGCCATGGCTATTTAATATTCTCAAGTATGCTGGTGCTGCCTATTTAATCTGGATTGGACTAAAAAGCCTCATGCCACAAAAAGTCCAACGCATTGATTTGACTACCAATCAACATGAGCATGTGACGTTTAAAAAGGCTTTTATGCAAGGCTTCTTATGTAATGTATTGAATCCTAAAGCCACTTTATTCTTCTTAGCCATTTTTACGCAAGTGCTCAGTGTCGATTCTACATTCTCAGAAAAGCTGTGGTTCGCCTTTATTATTTGGGGTCTTGCAGTGATTTATTGGCCGATTTTAGTTTTATTGATTCAAAGCACCCCTGTCAGAAAAGGGTTAGCTAAAGTCCAAAAATATGTGGATAAAGTACTCGGAGTGGTACTTGTCGCCTTTGGCGTGCGTGTTGCGTTAAGTTAATGCTGAAAATGATAAAGCCCCAAATAATGGGGCATTATCTTTTATTAGTTAGCACTATCTTCTGGTGTAATGACCAATTGCCCTGCGGAGCCTAAATCCGCTTTCTCTAAATTTTGGCTATAAAACAAGAATGGGAAGTGGTTATATGATGGTTGCATCATTTGAACAAGTAGCTCACAACGCCCATCAATCCAAACTGTGTCTTTCCAACCAAAATTATCGGGTTGAGCGGGCTGACCGTTACAATTAATAACTTTGAATCGAACACCTTCAATGTGGAATGCCTGTGGCTGTTGGCTGCTCACATTCCAACGCTCCCAGCTACCTTGGCGAGAGGTGATATCCACACGAGTGGTATCTAATTTTGCACCGTTGATCCCCACAGGATCATTCAATTGAATCTCACGATTGGTGATTGACGACGTAATTTGCGTTGTATCCAAAACTAATTGTTTTGGAACATCATCCGTCACCAGCGACATTAATCCTGTTGCTTTGATGGTTAACACATTGGTTGAGATTAAGTTATTAGAAGGCTCAAATAACCCTTTTACGCGATCCATTAACGATGCGGACTCCCCTGCCGTTATCGTTAACTCTTGAGTTTTAGCCATATCAATCAAGACTTCACGACGTTCTCCCGGCGCAAGCGGCAACTCTTGAACACTCGCGGGAACCGTTAATAATCCTTGATCAGAGCCAATCATGATAAAAGGACGCCCATCACTAATTTTCATGACATAACGTCTAGAGTTAGATGCATTCAATAAGCGTAAACGTATCCAACCACGAGAAACCTCAATATAAGGGTCTTGTACCCCATTAACCACGAGTGTATCCCCAAGAAATCCATTTTCATCAACGTGATATTCAGGGGCTCCAAAATTATCTAAGCGCTTATCTTGAATAATAATAGGGAAATCATCGACACCGTAATGCTTAGGTAAACGTAGCTCTTTGGTGGAATCATCATCAATAATCCACATTCCCAGTAGACCATTGTAGACTTGCTGCCCCATTTTCCCTTGAGTATTCGCATGATACCAAAGCGTTGCAGCATTTTGGCGAATAGGGATCACTGGCGACCAATCCGCATTTGGCGAAATTTGCCTTGCTGCACCACCAATTTGCGTACCCGGTATTTGTAATCCGCTAATAGTCATCGAAACCGCATCAGGTAGCCTGTTGCTATAAATAAGTTTGAGATCATCCCCTTTTTTAACGCGGATCGTAGGTCCTGGATAAGAGCCATTAATCCCTAAAACTTCTGCCGAATATTTACCATCAAAAGACCAATGGATTTTTTGTAATGTTAAAAAGAGAGGCTGTCCCGAACGGGATTCTAACAAGGGTGGAACAGGGAGTGCGGTCGTTCCTTCTGCACTCGCATGAGTTGATACCTGTAATAAGCACACAGCCAACCCGCTAATCAGCAATGATCGGCAACGACTGAATAACATAGATTCTCCGCTAAATAAAAACCAGCAAATTATTTTAATAAACCATTAAAAATTAGTGGCTTATCTGAGTATTTTTAAGTATGTGCTGGTGATACCACAATTTGGAATTCAATAATTTATCTTGTGATAAATTTGCGAGCCATCATATCGCGAAAGGACATAGAATTCTAAAAATATATGTATCACTAATTAAAATATAATAAATTCAAGTGGTGATAATTGCAGGTGGGTTAAATAACAACGGGGATAAAATGGTGGGATGCTCTCAATAACACCCCACCTTCAATACACTTGATTAGCGTTTATTCAGCTCATCGACTTCTTTATCTAATTCTTTAATTTTAGCTTCCATCAAGTCATGGCAATATTCTGACAGCTCACGAACCTGATCTTTAGAATATTTAGATGTATCAATTGGATCTAACATTTCAATAATCACATGACCATTATTCCAACGATTCAAGCTGATTCTATTTTGTGTCGTAGAAACGCAGACAGGAACAATGGGTACACCCGCCGCAATCGCTGCATGGAATGCACCTGTTTTAAATGGCAGTAAACCACGACCACGGCTGCGTGTTCCTTCAGGGAACATCCACACTGAAATCTGACGAGATTTAATCTGTTCAGCAACCTGTGAAATGGTATTATGCGCTTTAGAACGATTCCCACGGTCAATCAATATATTACCGGTGATCCAATACAAAAAACCAAAAAACGGGATCATAACAAGGCTTTTTTTCCCCACCGTGACCGTTCTTGGTTGAACACCGTTCGACATGGTCACCATGTCATAGTTATTTTGGTGATTACCAATATAAATACTTGGGCCATAATCCTTCGCTTTCGCAGGAACCCGGTCAATCATTTTGATGCCAAACACTGGGGATAAACGCCCAAACATACGACCAAACGTCATCACATGTTTTGGATTCCGTGGGCTAAATAAGCAGTAAATACTTCCGCCTACACACACACAAATCGTAAATATGATCACAATGATAGCTCTAATTAGCGCTAGCATAATATTCCTTAACTTATGAAAAGGGCTTTAAACAAGCCCTTGAATTATCTTTTATTTTTATTCTGCATTCACAGAATCGACATCAATACGTTCAATGTTATGTAAACCGCGAGGTAAAGAGGTTCCTTTACGTCCACGCTCCGCACGGTATTTTTGTAAGTCTTCTGATTTAAATTTCAGTTTACGCTTACCAAAATAGAGCGTGATAGAGGCTTGTGGCGGTATTACCATTAACCAAACTAGCAGATCTTCACCACTTGCCGCTTGTGCGCCAGTGATATTAATAATCTTATTCCCTTTCCCTTTGGATAATTGTGGGAGGTCAGACACCGGGAATAATAACATACGACCCGCTTTCGTGATGGCTAATAACAAATCTTCTTTTTCGTTATTTAGCTCAATTGGCGCCATTACTTTTGCATTTTCAGGTAGTGACATCAACGCCTTACCAGTTTTATTCTTCGTCACCAAATCATTAAAGGTGCAAATAAAACCATAACCCGCATCAGATGCCATTAAGTATTTCTGCTCTTCCGGCGCCATCAGCACATGCTCAATCGTCGCACCCGGCGGTAATGTCAATTTACCCGTAAGTGGCTCACCTTGGCTACGTGCAGAAGGCAATTCCAACGGATCTATTGAGTAACTACGCCCGGTGCTATCAAGGAACACTGCCGCCTGATTAGACTTACCTCGTGCAGCACCTTTGAAGCTATCACCCGCTTTGTAGCTAAGGTTGCTTGGTTCAATATCATGCCCTTTCGCACTACGCACCCAGCCCATATCAGACAAGACAACGGTAATCGGTTCCGAAGGTAAAATCTCATGCTCACTCAGTGCTTTTGCTTCTTCACGCTCCTGTAATGGCGAACGGCGATCATCACCATACGCTTTAGCATCCGCTTGAATTTCCTTTTTAATCAAGGTATTCAAACGTGCTTCAGAGCCTAAAATAGCTTGTAACTCATCGCGCTCCTTGGCTAATTCATCCTGTTCACCGCGAATTTTCATCTCTTCGAGTTTCGCTAAGTGGCGCAGTTTTAATTCTAAAATTGCTTCGGCTTGCGTATCGCTAATATTAAAACGCGACATGAGAACCGCTTTTGGCTCATCTTCATTACGAATAATTTCAATCACTTCATCGATATTCAAATACGCGATGAGTAAGCCATCCAAAATATGCAGGCGTCTTAATACTTTTTCTAAACGGTGGTTTAAGCGATTACGTACCGTTTGGCGGCGATAGGTGATCCACTCGTTGAGGATCTCCACCAGCCCTTTCACTGCCGGACGGTTATCTAAACCAATCATGTTTAAGTTAACACGGTAACTTCTTTCGAGATCCGTCGTTGCAAACAAGTGAGTCATCACTTGCTCAAGATCCACACGGTTACTGCGTGGCACGATCACTAAACGAGTTGGGTTTTCGTGATCCGATTCATCACGTAGATCTTCCACCATTGGCAGCTTTTTCGCACGCATTTGGTTGGCGATCTGCTCCAAAATTTTCGCCCCAGAAACTTGATGAGGCAGTGCGGTGATCACCGCATTACCCTCTTCTTTTTCCCACACAGCGCGCATACGTACTGAGCCACGACCATTTTGATAAACTTTACGAATATCTTCTGGTGACGAGATAATTTCAGCTTCTGTCGGGAAGTCAGGACCCGGAATAAACTGCATGATCTCATCAAGGTTTAATTTCGGTTTTTCGAGTAGTGCCACCAGTGCACTTGCCACTTCGCGGGCATTATGTGGTGGAATATCCGTCGCCATACCGACGGCGATCCCCGTGGTACCATTTAATAAAATATTTGGCAGACGGGCAGGCAACATTTTCGGCTCATTTAATGTGCCGTCAAAGTTAGGTACCCAATCAACAGTACCGTGACCTAATTCGCTTAACAGAACTTCTGCATATTTTGATAGACGAGATTCGGTATAACGCATCGCTGCGAAGGATTTCGGGTCATCCGGAGCCCCCCAGTTTCCTTGGCCGTCAACCAAAGGATAACGGTAGGAGAATGGCTGCGCCATTAACACCATCGCTTCATAACAGGCGCTATCACCATGTGGATGATATTTACCTAATACGTCACCAACGGTTCTTGCAGATTTTTTATATTTTGCCGTATTGCTCAGCCCTAACTCGGACATGGCATAGACAATTCGGCGCTGAACTGGTTTAAGTCCATCGCCGATAAATGGCAACGCTCTATCCATGATGACGTACATCGAGTAGTTCAGATAGGCGTTTTCAGTAAAGGCATGAAGCGGTAAACGCTCCACACCGTCATGAGTAATTTCACTCATTCAATACGTTCCTTACTCTTATTCATCCGATTATGATCAGACCTCAATTTCTGCCGTATCGCCTTTTTCTTGCAGCCAGTTACGACGATCTTCCGAGCGTTTTTTAGCCAGAAGCATGTCCATCTTCGACATGGTTTCTGTGTAATTATCATCATCGATAGTTAACTGAACGAGGCGGCGAGTATTTGGATCTAACGTCGTTTCACGCAATTGCGGCGGGTTCATTTCACCCAGTCCTTTAAAGCGCTGGACGTTTGGTTTACCTTTTTTACGGCTTAATCTATCTAGGACCGCATTTTTTTCGCTTTCATCGAGTGCGTAGTAAGTCTCTTTACCTAAATCAATACGATATAGTGGTGGCATTGCCATATAAACATGCCCCTCTTTGACCAATTTAGGGAAATGGCGCACAAACAAGGCGCACAACAATGTAGCAATGTGCAGTCCATCGGAGTCCGCATCCGCAAGGATACACACTTTTCCGTAACGCAGCTGCGAGATATCTTCGCTATCCGGATCCATACCAATTGCCACGGAAATATCGTGTACCTCTTGGGAAGCTAAGACTTCATCCGAAGAAACTTCCCAAGTATTGAGGATCTTACCACGTAGAGGCATGATCGCTTGATATTCACGATCACGGGCTTGTTTTGCTGATCCACCCGCCGAGTCCCCTTCCACCAAGAACAATTCGGTCATCGACAAATCTTGAGAGCTGCAATCTGCTAATTTACCCGGTAAAGCCGGACCACTCGTGAGTTTCTTACGCACCACTTTTTTTGATGCGCGAAGGCGACGTTGAGCACTTGAGATGGCCATTTCCGCCAGTTGTTCTGCAACTTGGACATTTTGGTTGAGCCATAAACTAAAAGCATCTTTCACCACACCGGAAACAAACGCGGCACATTGGCGGGAAGAAAGACGTTCTTTGGTCTGCCCCGCAAATTGTGGATCTTGCATTTTTACAGATAAAACATAGGCGCAACGATCCCAAATATCATCCGCAGATAATTTCACGCCACGCGGCAGAATATTGCGGAATTCACAGAACTCACGCATTGCATCTAATAAGCCTTGGCGTAAACCATTAACGTGGGTACCGCCTTGCGCTGTTGGAATCAAGTTAACATAGCTTTCTGTTAGGAGTTCGCCGCCCTCTGGTAACCATAATAGTGCCCATTGTGCCGCTTCAACTTCAGCAGAAAATTCACCTGTAAATGGTTTTGCAGGCAAAGCTTCAAAACCATCCACTGACTCCATTAAATAGTCAGTCAACCCGTCGCTATAGCACCAGCTTTGCTCAGTATCATTGAGCAGATCCTTAAACGTAATTTGTACGCCAGGGCATAAAACAGCTTTTGCTTTTAAATTATGGGTTAAACGAGAAACAGAAAAACGTGGGCTATCAAAATAGCTTTCATCTGGCCAAAAATGAACACTGGTTCCGGTATTACGTTTGCCACAAGTGCCAATGACTTGTAAATCTTCAACTTTGTCGCCATTTTCAAACGCAATCTGATAAACCTGACCATCACGGCGCACAGTCACTTCAATACGTTTTGATAACGCATTGACCACGGAGATACCTACACCGTGCAAGCCACCTGAAAACTGATAGTTTTTGTTGGAGAATTTCCCCCCCGCATGAAGCTGCCCTAAAATTAACTCAACGGCAGATACCTTCATTTCCGGGTGGATATCAACAGGCATACCTCGCCCATCATCAATCACTTCGAGGGATTGATCTGGGTATAAAATCACTTGGATGTGTCCTGCGTGCCCTGCTAAAGCTTCATCGACACTGTTATCAATTACTTCTTGAGCCAAATGGTTCGGTCGGCTGGTGTCGGTATACATGCCAGGACGACGGCGAACAGGCTCCAAACCACTGAGAACTTCAATGTCCTCTGCGTTATAACTAGATTGAGTCATGTTGTCATTCTGCGGTAATAGGTGATTAATTGAACTATATCCTAAATAATTCAAGGAGATTGGGTATGTTCAATCAGTGAGTTACTGTTGATAATAACAGTGTATTGGCGTTTTCGCACTATTTCTCTGCGTTATCAACCAGAGACAAAAAGCGAATGATCTGCGGGAAATAGCGTTCAAATCCTACAAATGCATGATCCCCATCCGGTTCCACCGTTTGCTTACACTCTGAAAGATAGGCAACGGCTTGGCGATAATCAAGTACCTCATCCCCCATTTGCTGCAATAACCAAAGTAAGCTTGGTGACTGTATCTTTTCAAGATGCAAAGCCTTCAATTCGTCCATGTGCTTAGGTTCGAGCAAATATGTTTCGTGGGTATACGGATTGGTATTTTCCCCAAGATAATCATTAAGCAAATCAAACGGGCGCACTGCTGGGTTAACTAATACCGCAGGAATTTGGTAGCGCTCAGAAAAATAAATCGAAAAGTAACCACCTAATGAAGAGCCCACTAAACCGACTTTTTCATGCTGGTGTTCTGCAAGAATACCATCGAGTAAGTTGGCAGCTTCCTGTGGGTAATTAGGCAGTTGAGGGACTACCATATTGATCTGAGGATAATGCTCCGCCAACCACTGCTTAAGATTATTTGCTTTCTCAGACAGTGGCGAACTATTAAAACCATGAATATACAGTAAAGTAGCCATTAGTAACCATCAGAATCAAAATCGGGACTAAACGCCTGAGTATTTAGACGATGAACTTGGGTTTCAATCACTTTTTCCCCATTTTCATTAACCGTCAACTCAAGATAACGCCAGCCTGGAGCTACAGTATCTAAAGCAAAATTGGTGCAGTGCGGTTTAAATTGTACACAAGTTGATGGTGTCGCTAACAAGCGGATACCATGCCAGTTTTCATCCATTTCCTGATGAATATGTCCGCACAACATCGCCTTCACATTAGGGTAGTTCTTGAGGTAGTCCGCCAAAATATGCGAATTTCGCAAACTGTGCTGATCTAGCCACGTGCACCCTGACGGTAATGGATGATGGTGTAGCATAATCAGTGTCGTGCGAGTTGGTTGCTCATCTAAGCACTGCTGCATCCACTCTAATTGCTGCTCAGAAAGCTCACCGTGCGCCACATCTTGTAATTGGCTATCTAACATTAAAATTTGCCAGTCATCACCAATAAAAACCTGCTTAGCACTTGAGATTCCCGCTATTTTCAAGGTTCCGACCATTGCAGGTGGGTAATCGTGATTCCCCGGAAGCCACACGCAAGGCGCAGGAATACGCTCAATCCCAGCCGCAAAATGTTGATAGGCTTTAGGGGATTGGTCTTGAACGAGGTCGCCTGTCGCGACAATTAAATCGACAGGTAAGTTTTGATCCCTAAAAGGGTGTTTTCCGTATCAGCAAAAAGATGCGTATCAGTAACTTGTAATATTCTAATAACGTTAGGGTTATTAGCAGTCACTTTAAGCTGGCTGTCCAAAGTATTCCTTTATCCTTAAAAATAGCGCTAAGTATTATCACCTAAATCGAGAAGTGCATAGGTCTCTGATTTTAACCTAACTATTCACTTAATATCTGCTAATCAGCACACACTTCATTAGATTAGTGGTTATTTAAATCGGTTTCACCCATTTTTCATGCAGTTTTTGGTGATGAAGTTGTAGCCATTGAATGGCAATCACTGTCGCCGCATTGTCAATTTTACCCTCTTCAACCCATTGATAAGCTTGCTCTCTGCTCACCACATGCACTCGGATATCTTCATTTTCTGACGCGAGACCATGAATCCCTTTTGCTTGAGAACTATCGACTTCACCAACGAAAACATGAATACGTTCGCTGGTTCCTCCTGGGCTCGATAAATAACTTACTGATTTTTCGATGCGTCCAATGGTCAGTCCCGCTTCTTCTGTTGATTCGCGGCGCACAACGTCTTCAGGGGATTCATTTTCTTCTATCATTCCCGCGACTATCTCTAGTAACCAAGGTGTTTCACTTGATTCAAATGCAGGAAAGCGTATTTGTTCAATTAATACGACATTATCCGTTTGAGGATCATAAGGAAGTATTGCGCCTGCATGCCCTCTTTCAAATACTTCACGAACAATCTCTTTGCTCCATCCGCCTTCAAATAATCGATGTTTGAATCGATACTCAATCATTTGAAAAAAACCGTTAAATAATTTACGCTTAGATATAATTTCAATATCATTTTTACTGTATTTAATCGGATTTTCGATTTTATTATTCATTGATATTCTCCTAATCCCTTCATTTTTATACTAAGAAAGATGACAGGATTAAATCAGTTTTTAAGGTTTTTTAACCTTAGATGAGGTAATGTTTAAACTAATTAGGACTAAATGGCACAAAAGGCTACCGTTATCGGTGCCTCACCTCTGTTACAATGTGCGCCATTATTCAAATTTATGAGCAACAATAGGGTCTGTTTTGAGAACGGTCTCTCTTTTCAGAGTTCCAACTGCCTATCATTGTTCAATAACATGATAAGTTTTAGATAACAGGCTCAACATAATTTGCTGTTTAATCAAGGAATCCAAATGAAGAAACTGCTTCCCCTTTTTATTGCGATGAGTTTTGTGGGTCTCAGTGCTAATAGTTATGCAGAAGATTTACTTCAGGTTTACCAAAAATCCAAAGAAAGTAACCCTGAGCTCAGAAAATCATTTGCTGAACGTAATCAAGCTTTTGAAAAAATCAATCAAGCACGTAGCCCACTGTTACCGCAACTTGGTTTAGGCGCTGGAGCAACTTATGGCAGCGGTTACCGTGATGCAAGCAACACTGAGAGTACTGGTCTTAATGCATCATTGAAATTGACCCAAGTTGTATTTGATATGTCAAAATGGCGTCAGTTGGATATTCAAGAGAAAACAGCTGGAATTTCTGATGTTACCTACCAAACAAGCCAACAACAGCTCATTTTAGATACAGCAACTGCATATTTTAACGTATTAAAAGCGATTGATGCGTTATCTTACATCCAAGCTAATAAAGAAGCTGTTTACCGTCAATTAGACCAAACAACTCAACGTTTTAATGTTGGTTTAGTGGCAATCACTGACGTGCAAAACGCCCGAGCAAACTATGATAGCGTTATTGCACAAGAAGTTGCGGGTCGCAACGACTTAGTCAACGCAGTCGAAAAACTTCGCCAAGTTAGCGGTGTTTACTATAGCCAATTAGCGTCTTTAAATATCGACCGTTTTAAAACAGCAAACCCAGACAATGTTGAAGCCATCTTAAAAGATGCAGAGCTGCGTAACTTAAGCCTTCTTAGTGCACGTTTAGCACAAGACGTTTCGCGTGAAAACATCCGTTTAGCAGAAACAGGTCATATGCCAACTGTAGGATTAGATGCATCGACTAGCGTTGCAAACACCTACAATCATGGCAGTGGTTATGATCGTACCGGTGGCGCAAGCAACAATTATAACGGTCAAAACAGCATCGGCTTAACATTAAGCCTCCCACTCTATTCTGGTGGTGCTGTAAGCTCACAAGTTGAACAAGCACAATATGGTTTCCAAAGTGCAAGTGAGCAGTTAGAAAGCGTTTACCGTAACGTAATCCAATTAGTACGCTCATCCTATAACAACGTAACGTCGTCAATCAGTAGCATCAACGCATATAAACAAGTTGTTGTGTCTGCACAGAGCTCATTAGATGCGATGGAAGCTGGCTACCAAGTGGGTACTCGTACTATCGTTGATGTGTTAACAGCAACAACTGCGCTATATCAAGCGAAGCAAAACCTGTCTAACGCTCGTTACGATTATATGATTAACCAACTGAATATCGAATTTGCACGCGGCACATTAAACGAAGATGATATCGCTCGTTTAAATGCTAGCCTAGGTAAAGAGATTCAAACCTCACCTGATAGCATTATTCGTAACTCAACAGCACCAAAAATCAAATAATCATTTGGTTCAGTCAGTTAGATAGCTCGCCCAGTGGCGGGCTATTTTTTTACCCTTATCACCCAAGAGATTATTTGAAAATAACGCGAAATTTGCAGTTCTCTAGATAATGAATAACTTATTGCATTATTTATTCAATCTATCCTTAAAATTCAGTCAATTCTGACTTATGTTAATTGCAACATTAATTAAAAAATCACCATAATTAATTTATTGATATCAAAGAAAAATAAGAATTGCTTGGCGTTAGATTTAACCAACATTCTATAAAAATGGAATCAATATCGCTAAATCCATCATTTCCCATTATTTGTGCAGCATTTGTACTTTAATTTTTATCTTATATCCCCTATTCTAGAGGCAATATCTCGAACCTCTTACTTATTATTTATTCAAGGTAATTACCATGACCATGAAGCGCACCAAAAATATTAATCAGAACGCCTTCCGTAAGTCTTGGCGCTCATACCGTTTAGCACCTGTTGCTGTGGCAGTGAGTGCTGTATTTATGCTGTCTGCATGTGAAGAGAGCGATGAAACAGTTTCTCTGTACACCAACGCACAAGACTGTAGCCAAGCCAATCCCTCTCAAGCAGAGCAATGTACTCTTGCGTATAACAACGCATTGAACGAAGCTGCAAAAACAGCACCAAAATATGCCACTCAAGAAGATTGCGTTGCGGAGTTCGGTGAAGCGATGTGTACTCAAGCACCAGCTCAAGCAGGTATTGCGGGTACAAGCACCCCAGCTGCAGGCGAACAAGCCGCTCAGTCACAAAGCAGTGGTAGCATGTGGATGCCATTAATGATGGGCTACATGATGGGTCGTATGATGGGCGGAGGTGCACCATCTCAGCCACTTTTCAGCTCTAAAAACCCAGCCAGCCCAGCAAATGGTAAATTTGTTGATGCGACAGGTAAAAGCTACGGTCCTGCTGTTGCAGGTGGTCGTTCAATGAGCGTACCAAAAACGGCTATGGCGCCAAAACCAGCCACAACCTCTACAATTACTCGTGGTGGTTTCGGTGATACCGTTAATAAACAAGCAACAGCACAGCGTTCATCTTCGTCTGCGAAATCAGGCTCAACCTCTTCCCGCTCTATGGGTGGTTGATAAGTAATGAAACGTGTTCCTATTGTCGAGCGTCCTAACTGGCGCGAAAAAGCGGATGAGTTTGGTTTTCACTTCCACACTATGTACGGCGAACCGTACTGGTCTGAAGATGCCTATTACCAATTCACGCTAGCCCAAGTTGAAGAAATTGAAGAGGCAACTGCTGAAATTCACCAAATGTGCCTTAAGGTTGTTGAGCGTGTCGTCGAAAGTGATGAATTACTCGCTCGTTTCCAAATTCCTAAGCATTGCTGGGAATTTGTACGCAGTTCATGGAAAAGCGAACAGCCATCATTATATTCCCGTCTTGACTTAGCTTACGATGGCGTCAATCCACCGAAGCTATTAGAGAACAACGCAGATACACCAACATCACTGTATGAATCTGCTTTTTTCCAATGGATTTGGCTCGAAGATCAAATTGAAGCGGGCAAACTGCCTGAAAATGCTGACCAATTTAATAGCATCCAAGAACAGCTCATTGAACGTTTTACTGAGCTCAAAGATCAATACGGTTTCCGTTTATTGCATATGGCATGCTGCCAAGATACTGAGGAAGATCGTGGCACCGTACAATATTTGCAAGATTGCGCGAACGAAGCGGGTGTGGCTACCGAATTTCTATATATTGATGAAATCGGATTAGGCGAGAAAGGCGAATTCACCGATACACAAGATCAGGTCATTAGTAACCTGTTCAAACTGTATCCATGGGAATTTATGCTCAGAGAAATTTTCTCCACCAAACTGCAAGATGCTGGTGTTCGTTGGTTAGAGCCGGCTTGGAAAAGTATTGTTTCCAACAAAGCCCTGTTGCCAATGTTATGGGAAATGTTCCCTAATCATCCAAATTTGCTGCCGGCCTATTTTGCCGATGGTAACAAACCGGAACTTGAGAGCTATGTAATTAAACCATTATTCTCTCGCGAAGGTGCCAATATCCGTGTCATCGAAAATGGCAAAGAAATTGCGTCAGCAGATGGTCCTTACGGTGAAGAAGGAATGATTATCCAGCAGTTCCATCCACTGCCAAAATTTGAAGGCAGCTATACATTAGTGGGAAGCTGGTTAGTTAACGACCAGCCTGCGGGGATCTGTATCCGCGAAGATAAGGAATTGATTACTCAAGACTTATCCCGTTTCTATCCGCACATCATCCTCGACTAATTCACTATTAGCTTGGTAAAACAGCATCAAATAAACAAAAAGCGGCGACGAAATATTTCGTGCCGCTTTCTTCTTTCGCCATTCGACTCATTAACCGATTTGTACTGATAACATACTCAATGATGCCGAAACAATTCCTTCAACAGGCGTGCTAATCACTTCTTCACCATCCCATGTACCTAAGATAGGTAATATAGGTAAAAAATGTTCCGGTGATGGATTTGATAACTGACCATCTTCACGCTCTAACCCTGTTGTCAGCGGGTGCGGCTGCTCATGACTTCGCAGATTTGCATAAACAAATTGCTCAAACGAAATTGCCCAAGGGTAAGGTTCTGCATGTGAATTCTGCCAATCCATTGCACGTAAATTATGGACAACGTTACCACTCCCCATAATCAAAACCCCCTGCTCTCGCAAGACTGCTAATTTTTTACCTAGCTCATAGTGCCACGATGCAGGCTTAGTGCCATCAATACTCAGTTGCACGACGGGAATATCAGCTTGAGGATACATACGGACTAAAATTTCCCATGTGCCGTGATCAAGTCCCCACTCCTCTTTATCTTGATGAATTGGCTCTGGAGACAGTAATTCAGCCACCTGTTTAGCCAGCTCAGGAGAGCCTGGTGCCGGGTACTCTATTTGGTATAAAGCTTCAGGGAAACCACCAAAATCATGGATCGTTTTCGGTTTAACCATCGCCGTGATCGCCGTTCCACGGGTATACCAGTGTGCTGAGATCACCAAAATCGCACGCGGTCTAGGCAAAGTTTTACCCAGTTTTTCCCATGCTTCAGTGTACGAATTATGGTTAATCGCGTTCATCGGGCTACCATGACCGATAAATACCGCGGGCATTCGATGGGTTAAGTGTTGGTTATTTGTCGACATGATGACCTCAATTCCACAAAAAGGATAATGAGTATCAGCATACCCTTTTTTATAAAAAACACAGTGGGGGAATTATGAGAATGATCATCAAAAAATTTGAAGAGGCCACAAAGGTGTGCAACTTTGTGGCCGATGACTCTATAGGCAAAGCGTTTTAAAAACTTAGCGAATTAACTCGCTTTTTTTTCCAACTGAAGACGATAGCTAGCTAAGTCCTCAATGGTGACAACTGTCATGTTGTGTTCACGAGCAAACTTCACCACATCTGGCGCACGCGCCATTGTGCCATCATCATTGGTCAGCTCACACAGTACTCCAGCAGGTTTGAAACCGGCTAATGTGGCTAAATCAATCGAGGCTTCTGTATGACCACGACGTGTTAATACACCACCTTCACGACCACGTAATGGGAATACGTGACCAGGGCGGTTAATATCCGCAGGCACTGCATTATCCGCAATCGCCGCTTTGATAGTCGTGATACGGTCTGCCGCAGAAACGCCGGTTGTGACACCTTTCGCAGCTTCAATTGTGACCGTAAAACCCGTTTGGTTTTGGCTGGTGTTTTTTTCCACCATCATCGGAATATCAAGCTGCTTACGGCGTTCTTCCGTAATGCATAGGCACACAATGCCGCTGCTATAGCGAATTGTCATTGCCATTTGCTCGGCGGTCATGGTTTCTGCTGCAAACACTAAGTCACCTTCATTCTCACGATCTTCATCGTCGAGAACTAAAATGCCTTTGCCTTGGCGCAGAGCTTCGATTGCATTTTCAACACGCTCGGTTGGATTACCGAATTCGGAAAGTAGCGTCTGATTCATGGTAAAAACCTTCTTTAATTAACAATATTTGAGTTACCAGAACCAGGGCAGTCTTAGGAGTACGAGAAATGAATAAACACCACGACCTACTAGCCGTTTAGCTATTCAATATGTAGAACAGTGTTGTACCTAAAAGATACAAACATGCAGATACAGTGATTCTCTCCCATCCGGACTATAACCGTCGGCTCCAGATTCACACTGGATCTGCTGACCTTTACTATCCATGACAATAATGCCAAAGATAACAAAGCGCTCGCGGGCTTCATGCGCGATGCATGTTACCGCCGGTGGGGACTTTCACCCCGCCCTGAGATTACGCAATTAATATAACTCCAATAATCCAATGGCGCAACGAACAAACGATAAACTGAAGACTTACTCACACTTTTCGCCAATAAAAACAAGATGAAACAGCACGTTTCTATAATAATAGAAGAAGGTGGTTTATTCATAACGCTGCAGGTATTACACTACCCCACATTATTTATTTTGAAACTGAAGGACCCGCGAATGCTCGATCCGAAAAAAATTGAACAAGTTGCTCGCCAAATTCAAGGTGCATTACCGAAAGGCGTGCGTGACTTAGGTGAAGACTTTGATAAAAAGCTCCGTTCACTGTTGCAATCTCAGCTTGGTAAATTAGATTTAGTCAGTCGAGAAGAGTTTGATATCCAAACACAAGTTTTATTGCGCACTCGTGAGAAACTGATGAAAATGGAGCAGCGTGTCAGCGCCCTTGAAGCCCGTTTCTCAGATGAAAAAGTGATTGAAGAAAAACAAGAAGATTGATTCAGTCACAAACAAAAAAGCCTAACTTCTGTACACATTTAAATGCAGACAAAAAGTTAGGCTTTTACTGATACCAATTAGTGTTTAATTATTTGGTTTTCATAATATTTTTAATGATATTGGTGGTTGAGATACCATCTTCGAAATTCAGCACCATCACTTGTCCACCCGCAGCCCAAACTTCCTTACTTCCGGCAATTTCATCTGGTTGATAATCGCCACCTTTTACTAAGATGTCAGGCAGAATTTCTGAGATCAAACGCTGCGGTGTATCTTCCTCGAATGGCACAACCCAATCCACGGCACCTAATGCACCCAACACAATCATACGTTGGTCTAATGGATTAACTGGACGAGTCTCCCCTTTTAAGCGGCGAGTCGATGCATCGCTATTTACCGCAACAATTAGTCGGTCACCGAGTTTACGGGCATTCGCCAGATATGAAACATGACCCGCATGGAGAATATCGAAACAGCCATTGGTCATCACCACGCGCTCACCACGCGCACGCGCATCGGCAACGGCTTGCTTAAGTTGGCTTTCGGTCATAACACCGAAACCATTTTCTGCGCGACCACGGATCGCATTTTCCAATTCAATCGGGGATACTGTTGACGTCCCTAATTTACCAACCACAACACCAGCCGCCGCATTCGCTAGCGCACAGGCTTCATGCAGTGGACGACCTGATGCAATCGATGCCGCTAACACGCCAATCACCGTATCCCCCGCACCAGTAACATCAAACACTTCTTGCGCTTCGGTCGGTAAATGTAATGGAGCCTCATTACGACGAATCAAGCTCATTCCTTGCTCTGAACGCGTGATTAATAATGCAGATAGCTCCAGAGATTCAAGAAGTTGCATCCCTTTTTCTTCCACATCTTTATTATCTTTACAACGCCCAACAATCGCTTCAAATTCAGACATATTTGGCGTTAGCAGCGTCGCACCACGATAACGCTCAAAATTATGACCTTTCGGGTCGATAAGAACAGGAACGCCAGCCTTATTCGCCAATGCAATCATCTTCTCAACTTCTGCCAATGCCCCTTTCGCATAGTCAGATAACACTAACGCACCAATGTGAGGCAACGCTTGTTCGATGCGTTCCAGCATTGGCTGAGCATCCACATTTTCGAAACCTTCTTCAAAATCGAGGCGGATAAGCTGTTGGTTGCGGGATAAAACGCGTAATTTAGTAATGGTTGGATGAGTTGGGATCGCCACGAAATCACAGCGTACATTCACGCCATTGAGATTCTCGGTGAGCGCTTTTGCTGCATCATCAATCCCTGTTAATCCAACCAAACGGGAGTTAGCACCAAGGGAAGCAATGTTCATTGCCACGTTAGCTGCACCACCAGGACGCTCTTCAACCATGGTCACTTTAACAACCGGAACCGGCGCTTCAGGTGAGATTCGATTAGTCGGTCCATGCCAGTAGCGATCTAACATTACATCACCAACAACAAGTACACCTGCTTGCTTATAATCAGGAAGGGTTACTTTCATCCCGCACTCCAGTTATGAAAAGAAAATCTACAATTAATTGCCGCCAATACTACCATATTGCACGATATCGCCTAAATAATTTGCTACCTAATCAATTACTCCAGCCATTTTCGCCAACTGGCTAACACCAGCGCTCGCTGAGTCGCAAATTGCTGGCTCTCTACGCGGCTTGGTAAAGATTGCAATGCAAGATGGTGCAATTCATTACGCATCGTCACATACGCTTGTGTTAAGCCATAAGCCTCTTCGTCTGGCATAAAATCGTACTGCGCCATTAATTCAAAGATGCGTACATTATCTGACCAGCGAGTTAAAGCCGGATTCTCTGTCGCAAAACGCAATACTAAATATTGAGCAATAAATTCAATATCCGTGATCCCACCAGGATCGGCTTTTAAATCAAACTCATTTTCCTGATGACTGCCCAAATGCTGATGCATCTTCACTCGCATATCTCGCACTTGTTCACGCAGCACATCGGGCTCTCGTGGCAAACATAAGGTTTCATGGCGGATTTGCGTAAATTTCTGTTGCAATGAACTATCACCGAAAACCATACGGGCGCGGATCAGCGCTTGATGTTCCCACGTCCACGCATCATTTTTTTGGTAATCATCAAAAGATTGAATGGTACTGACTAACATCCCTGACTCACCGGAAGGTCGAAGACGTGCGTCCACTTCATAGAGCACCCCTGAGGCTGTTCGGGTACTGAAAAGATGAATAATGCGTTGTGCGACACGCAAATAAAATTGTCGTGCGTCAATGGAGCGATCCCCTGTAGTGACCACATTCATTGGGCAATCAAACAGAAAAACCAAGTCTAAATCAGAACTGTAGCCCAGCTCCCATCCACCTAATTTACCGTAGCCTAAAACGGCGAATCCGTACTGTTTTTCATCAAGCTGAGCCAGATGAGCCGGTTCTCCGTAACGCTTCGCCATTTTTTGCCAAGCTTGATGTACCACAGCATCAATAATCGCCTCAGCCAGATACGTTAAGTGATCACTCACTTTCATGACAGGGAGCACCCCTGAAATATCTTCCGCAGCAATACGCAATAATTGCGCCTGTTTAAATTGGCGGAGGGCTTCTAATTGTTGCTCTTCATCATCATCCGGCACCCGCATAAGATATTGACGTAATTCATCTCGATAAGCGGTCAGTGGTAATGGCTGATACAGCGATTGCGGATCAAGCAATTCATCTAATAATAGTGGATGACGAGCGAGCTGTTCTGCAATCATCGGGGATGCTGCACATAGTCGAATAACGTGGGTTAACACCTCATCAAATTCGAGCATCAGTTCTAAGTATGTTGTCCGGCTAACAATACTTAACAATAATGGTGTAATGCGCTCGATAACTCGCCCTGCATCTTCACGCTCCCCAACTTTTGCCAGTAATTTAGGCATTAATTCATCAAGAACATCTCGACCTCGGGGACCGATGGTACGCTTATTGAGGTCGTGTCTGAACAGGTTAATGCCGTGGATCATTTTCTCAGCGACAAATTCATCTTTTGACGGTAGATAACTAGCAAGTTCTTCTTTAGAAAGCTCACTTTGCCACAACGTGATGTAGGCTTCATCGCACTCTTCTGCACGGTCTTCTTCATCATCGCTGCCAATTTGCTCCGCAAATATCTGATGCACTGAGGTCATCATAGCACTGAGCTGCTGGTAAAATTCAGACCAACTAGTGAATCCCATTCCCCATGTTAAACGCGCCTGATTTAAGGCGTCATCGGGTAATGTCTGGGTTTGTTGGTCATCAATGCTTTGCAATAAATTCTCCAATCGGCGCAGAAAAATATAGCTGTTTTGGAGCTGAATTACTTGTTGAGATGGCAAAAGTTCAAGTTCTTCAATCCCCTGTAATGCGGCGAACAAAGACTGAGACTGTAAAACGGGTTCTCTCCCACCACGAATCAACTGGAAAACTTGGGAAATAAACTCAATCTCACGAATACCACCAGCACCTAACTTGATGTTATTGATTAATCCACGACGGCGAACTTCCCGCTCAATCATGTTTTTCATGTTGCGCAGGGATTGAATCACACTGAAATCAATATAGCGGCGATAGACAAACGGACGTAATAATTTACGTAGCGTATCGGCATAATGAACGCTGTCAGGTCCCATAATACGCGCTTTGACCATCGCATAGCGTTCCCAGTCACGACCTTGTTCTTGATAATAATCTTCTAGGGCTGAGAAACTAAAAACCAATGGACCGCTGTCACCAAAAGGGCGTAAGCGCATGTCAACACGATAGACAAAACCATGAATGGTCACTTGGTCGAGAACTCGAATCAGTTTTTGTCCAAGACGCGTAAAAAATTGCGCATTATCCAGCTCTTTGCGCCCACCTTGGGTCACACCGTTTTCTGGATAAGCAAAAATCAGGTCGATATCAGACGAAAAGTTTAATTCTCTGCCACCCAGTTTTCCCATTCCCAGCACTAATAATGGCTGGGGATTTCCAGCTCGGTCACAAGGTGTTCCCCACAATTGGCAATAGGTTTTATATAACCAATCCCGTGCTGAGACGATCAAAACTTCAGCCAGTTCACTAAGTTGCACAATCGTCTCGCGTTGGGAACAGATTTCCAACGTTTGCATCCAAGCTATGCGCACTAACATATGATGACGAAAAGTACGCAGAACCTGCATCAAATGATCTTCATCAGTTACGCCTGCCAGAGTTTCTTCCAGCCAGTCTCCATAATATTTCCATTCATCGCCCATCGGAGGTTGAGTGCGAATCTGTTGTAAAAATCGAGAATGGGTAAGAACCTGTTTCAACGCAAAATCACTGAACGCTAAAAAATTCAGCTCATCTTCACTTAATGGGAGCAATGCTGAAGAGAGCTCCGAAAATTGACGAATAATACGTTGATGTTGGTCTTGCAAAAGTTCGGAAGAAAGCGGCATAGATTCAGTACCTATTCGACATCGGTATATGTTAAGGCGGTTAACCACTGAATAAAGGCTAATTTACATTTTAGCCATTGGCTACTGTAACAAAAATCTTCTGCACTGATCGTCTCGTCAGTCACATCCAAACGTAATTGTTCTAGAGGAAGGTCATGCACAAAATGCGGTGCCGAGTTTTGATAATGCACTAAAAATGCCTGAACAAAGCGCAAGAATTCACTTAATCCATGACGAGCATGTTCACCACCAGATAACCAATATTGCTCATGCTGCTGGCACAGTTGCTGCATGTGCAGCAATGATTTTTCAATAGGTTGCTCTTCATAATCAAACACGGATTCAGGGCGAACTAACGGTGCTGGTTCACTCATCAATAAGGAGTACCCACGGGCAGCTTTGCTCAGTGACGAAAGACTGAGACCATCGATATCAGCGAATTTTTTCGCCAAATTAAGCACATCCGCCACAAAACCTTGTTTTAGTTCCAATTCAAACTCTTGAATCGGGATATCTTTAGCCCCTGCTGAAACTTCCCCTTGATCGAATACAATTTCAATCTCGCTATCTTCAAACTTCACTAACCACTTTTCACGAGTAAAGTTTGTGCTAAACAAAACTTCTAGCTCTGATTCAAGTTGCGCCAAATCGGTGCCTTCGGGCCAAATCTCAGCGGGAAATGCAGAGAGGTTGATTTCAGGAGAATCGATTTCCACATTGTATTCTGGGCGCTGGTGTAACCCACTGATCACTTGACCTGCCGTTTTAATCGTCATTTCATAATGACCATCACAACCACGGATCCGTAGCCCCATATCCCATTGACGAAGCTGTCTTGTCTGCGTGTCAAAATAGATATTGGTCAGTTTGCGAGGGGCAAAATGCTGAGGTGAAAGTGTTGAAATACACTGGCGAACAGCATCAATAGCAGAACTCTGAGCCGCTAACTTGAGTTCAACTTCTATGTGGTTCATACATTTCCTTATTTAATAATTTCACTGCATCCATATTACCCCAATCCCTGATAGCAGAGAAAAGAAACCGCACAGAAACCAAAAATTCCATGCAATCCCTCCCTTTTAGAGAGTTATTTCGATAACGCACTAAAAAATTGAATTATCCAGTGACTTAGGAAGGTTCTCATTCTTATTCAACATTTACACAACTCTAAGCTTTAACGTTTGCACCAATAGGCTTTACTTATTAATATTTAATTAATAAGACACTCATTCACCCTAAAAAGATCACAACACTATGCGAAAAATTCCACTTTTATTTGTCTCAATCATGGGGTTAGGCCTTTCAATCACAGCAAACGCTGAAACACGCTACGTTTCTGAAGATTTATCGACTTATGTCCGTAGTGGTCCAGGCACCAACTACCGTATTGTTGGCTCGCTGAATGCAGGTGAATCTGTTGAACTGATTTCAGTTGATAATAAATTTGCCCAAATTAAAGATGGCAAAGGCAGAACGGTTTGGATACCTACAGATCAACTCAGTGACATCCCGAGTATGAAAAGCCGTATTCCTCAGCTAGAAGCTGAGAACCAAAAGTTACGCCAACAATTAGATAATATTGATAATACTTGGAATACCCGCACCGCAGACATGCAGCAAAAAGTGGCGGATAATGATAGCGAAGTTCGTCAGTTAAAAGCTGAAAATGAAAAACTGAAAAATGAGCTTATCAAGGCAGGTAAGAAATTAGATATTGCTGAAGTGAATCTGGATGACCGTCGCCGCGAATTGATTTTACAGTGGTTTATGTATGGTGGTGGCGTTGCTGGTGCGGGCTTAATTCTAGGTTTGCTGCTGCCGCACATTATTCCTCGTCGTAAAAAACGTAATGATGGCTGGATGTAAGAGAATTTAAATGAAAGTCTATCTCGTCGGTGGTGCGGTACGCGACAAACTACTGGGATTACCTATCTCAGATAGAGATTATGTGGTGGTAGGTACTACGCCAGAGGCGATGCTAGCCAAAGGTTTTCAACAGGTTGGTAAAGACTTTCCTGTCTTTTTACATCCCAAAACCCATGAAGAATATGCCCTTGCCAGAACTGAACGAAAAATCGGTTCTGGCTATACTGGATTTAGCTGTTATAGCGCGCCCGATGTCACCATCGAAGATGACCTTCTACGCCGTGATTTGACCATTAATGCCATTGCTCAGAGCGACACTGGAGAACTAATCGACCCTCATCATGGCGTACGCGACCTCAAAAACCGTGTTCTTCGCCATGTTTCTGATGCTTTTTTAGAAGACCCTCTGCGCGTTTTACGCGTAGCACGCTTTGCCGCTCGCTATTATGCACAAGGCTTTCGAATTGCTCCTGAAACGATGTTTCTGATGCAATCCATGTCTGAATCCGGTGAGCTCTCTCATCTTACGCCTGAGCGAGTTTGGACGGAAACACACAAAGCGCTCATGTCCAATTCGCCACAAATCTATTTCGAGGTTTTACGCGAGTGTGGGGCTCTTGCCATCCTATTCCCTGAAATTGATAACTTATTTGGCGTTCCAGCCCCTGAAAAGTGGCACCCTGAAGTGGATACTGGCATCCATATTTTGATGGTGATGCGCGTTGTGGCAACGTTATCGAAAGATATTGACGTTCGTTTTGCTGCACTATGCCACGATCTGGGTAAAGGCCTCACGCCTAAAGCCGTTTGGCCAAGCCATCCACAACATGGTGAAGCAGGGATCCCTTTGATCATCGATTTATGCGAACGCTACAAAATTCCGAGTAGCACCAAAGATCTCGCCTGCTTAGCTGCAAAATATCACGATATGATCCATGTAATTAATAAGCTTAATGCGTGCGATCTCGTTGGTATGTTCGATGGATTAGATAGCTGGCGTAAGCCTGAACGTATTTTACAGCTCGGCTTGGTGAGCGAAGCCGACGCCAGAGGTCGAGGTGGATTAGAAACACAAGCCTATCCCCAAGGGATATATTTACGCCAATCCTATGAGGTTGCCAAAGCGGTTGCTGTCAAATCAATTATTGAGCAAGGTTTTCAAGGCGCGCAAATTCGAGAGGAACTCACAAAACAGCGGATTCACGCCGTTGAAGAGTGGATAAAAAACCAACAGGTTATGGTTCAAAGATAAAATGAAAAATATTGGCGGTACTGACCGCCAACATCCACGAGGCAATCCCCATTAGCTGGTTTTTGTACCACGCTCAATCAGTACGCCCATGTTAGCAGCACGAGCAACAGCCCCTGGCTTAGATACTCGGATACGTACCCAAGGCGTGAAAAATTCATTCAGCAGAAGTTGAGCAACCTCTTCAGCAACTCGTTCAACTAATCCAAACTTATTCTGTTCTAAATAGCTAACAATGCGTTCGCTAACATCTGCGTAATTCAAGCACAATTCAACATTATCGCTCATCGCGGCCTGTTTATTGTCCCATCCCATTTCGATATCGAGCAAAAGTTTTTGTTCTATATCTTGTTCCCAGTCATATACACCAATGGTGGTGATGACTGATAATTGTTCAATAAATACGATATCCATCACGTCATTTTCTCGTTTATGTGCTGAATTGATACCACTTCAGGAAAAATGTGCGTATTATCCAAGACTGAAGTGAATTACATATAAATAGCTTAAACCGTTTTTGGAGTTAGTTATGAGTGCAATCGCGCTTGGCATGATAATTTTCGCCTATCTCTGCGGATCAATATCGAGTGCTATCTTGATCTGCCGTCTGGCAAGATTACCCGATCCCCGTCAACACGGCTCGGGTAACCCCGGTGCAACTAACGTCTTACGCGTCGGTGGTAAAGCCGCCGCAGCCTCAGTACTGATCTGTGACGTACTGAAAGGGATGATCCCTGTATGGCTTGCTTATTATTTAAATGTGCAACCATTCTATCTTGGCTTGGTCGCGATTGCAGCCTGCCTTGGACATATTTATCCCGTTTTCTTCCACTTTAAAGGCGGAAAAGGCGTTGCCACCGCATTTGGTTCTATTGCCGCTATTGGCTGGGATCTCTCTGGGTTAGTCGCGGGAACATGGCTGCTCACCGTATTACTTAGCGGATACTCGTCACTCGGTGCGATTGTTAGTGCACTACTCGCCCCCTTCTATGTCTGGTGGTTTAAGCCAGAATTCACGTTCCCTGTAGCCATGCTCTCGTGCTTAGTGTTAGTCCGTCATCATGCAAATATCCAACGCTTATGGCGTGGGCAAGAGAGCCGGATTTGGCAAAAACTGAAAAACAAAAAACAAAAGACCGCCAAAGAGATTGCTCAAGAACAACGTGACGATCATGATGAATAATCACTAAACATGAGCTATAAAAATCACCAACAATAAGGGCTAATTTTTAGCCTTTTTTGTTGTGACTAACCCGCCTTTTACATTCAGCCAAAACCCACTCTATTATCAAAAATTCCCCCTATTTTTTACTTCGCTCACTCACAAAATCTCACTTATTTTTGTACGTATTTACACCTACGTATAACTTAGCGCACACTTTTAAAAAATAGTTAAAAGATTGCAAATTTATTACTAATGAATAATTAAAAACTGTCGACTATATAAAGGAAAACTTAACTATAAAAGTGAATATAAAATGAGCAGAACTCCTTATGTAACTCAAAATGAACATATCTTAGATGAAGATATAACCCTGATGACCACAAGTGACCTTCAAGGGAATATTATTCACGCTAATGATTTCTTTGTGCAGGTGAGTGGGTATGATCTCGATGAATTAATGGGACAGCCTCACAATATTATTCGCCACCCTGACATGCCAAAAGAAGCATTTGCCGACATGTGGCGAACCTTAAAAATGGGTGAACCATGGACTGGAATAGTTAAAAACCGCCGTAAAAATGGCGACCATTACTGGGTTCGTGCCAATATTATTCCTATGCAACGAAAAGGCGTGATCACTGGCTATATGTCTATTCGGCTACGAGCCACACGCGATGAAATTGCCGCAGTCGAGCCGCTTTACAAATCACTCGTTGAAAATCGTAGTAATCGCCGTATTTATAAGGGGATCGTGCTACCCAAACGCCGTCGATTCTCGCTATCAACACTGTCTGTCCGTTGGCGCTGCCGACTTATCTCTTCCAGCTTATTCGCATTGTGGATGGTGATGGCAGGTTTATCGGGCTTATCAGGCAATGCGCTGCTTCTTTCCAGTTTGTTCACTTTTATCACCCTACTGCTGGGTAATGTGGTACTCGAACGCAGCTTTGCCAAACCACTTGAAAATATCATGTCCCAAGCACTCAGCGTAGCAAGGGGCAATCGTAATAGTATTACTCACATGAGCCGCGTTGATGAAATCGGACAAATTCTGCGCTCAATAGGTCAACTAGGCTTAGTGTGTCGTTGGCTAATCAACGATGTCTCAGAACAAGTCGATAATGTTCGCAAAGGAAGTGAGTCATTGGTTAGTGGTTGCAGTGAATTAGATACCCATACACAACGCACCGTGGGCTATATGCAACAAACCGCCGCCACCATGAATCAAATGGCGGTTTCGGTCAAAATGAACGCAGACAACACCCATAAAGCGGATGTTTTATCGAATGAAACCAGTGAAACAGCCGTTAATGGCGGTGCGATGATGGATGCCGTTGTCATGACGATGGATGAAATTGTACACAGTACCAGTAAGATAAACTCCATCACGGATGTGATTAAAGACATTGCATTCCAAACCAATATTTTGGCATTAAATGCCGCGGTTGAAGCTGCAAGAGCAGGTGAGCAAGGGAAAGGTTTTGCCGTTGTTGCCAATGAAGTTCGTAGCTTAGCCAGCCGTAGTGCCAGCGCAGTAAACGATATTCGCGAATTGATTAACAACTGTGAGAAAAAAGTCAGCTCAGGTAAGGATCAAGTCTATGCGGCGGGCAACACGATGAAAGAGATCGTGGGTCAAGTACAAAACGTCACCCAACTGATCACACACATCAGCCATGCGACAACAGAGCAAGCGTCTGGGATCTCCGATATCACGCAAGCGGTCAGTGAGCTGGAATCGATTACTCAGCAAAGTAGCTTATTAGTCGAGCAAAGCACTGAAACAGCAAGCCATGTAAAAGATCGTTCCATTCGTTTGGAAGATGCGGTCACTATTTTACATTAAAACGCTTTTGCATAAAAAATAGGGGCTGACGCAATACGCCAGCCCCTACTATCGCATCAAAATATGACGTTATTTTTCTAACGGTGGAAGTTCTGCAAGAGGCCAGCGAGGACGAACCGTCACGCCTAAACCTGCATTTGCCCCACCTTTTAGGCGAATCAATCCCGCTAATGCAATCATGGCACCGTTATCGGTACAAAATTCAGGGCGTGCATAGAAGACTTCCCCACCGCGCTGCTTCAAAACGTCTTCCATTTTAGCTCGTAATGCACGATTAGCGCTCACGCCGCCCGCCATGACCAAACGTTTAAACCCAGTTTGTTCAAGTGCACGTTTACATTTGATAGCTAATGTATCGACGACTGCATCCTCAAACGCGCGAGCAATATCCGCACGAGTTTGGTCATCATCATCATTTTCACGAATCGTATTCGCGGCAAATGTCTTTAAGCCTGAAAAGCTAAAATCTAACCCAGGGCGATCGGTCATTGGACGAGGAAAAACAAAACGTCCAGCAACCCCTTGCTGTGCCATACGAGATAAAACAGGTCCACCGGGATAATCTAAACCAAGCAATTTCGCCGTTTTATCGAATGCCTCGCCCGCGGCATCATCAATAGACTCACCGAGAAGCTCATATTCGCCAATACCTGTTACGCTAATTAGCTGGGTATGACCACCAGAAACCAACAGCGCCACAAATGGGAACTCTGGACTTTTCTCTTCCAGCATAGGCGCGAGCAAATGCCCTTCCATGTGATGCACTGCGACTGCCGGTACGTTCCATGCAAACGCTAACGCACGACCCACTGTCGCACCGACCATCAGAGCGCCTACTAAACCAGGCCCTGCGGTATACGCAACAGCATCGATATCTTCACGAGTTAAATTGGCTTCTTTTAGCGCAGCTTGAATCAGCGGCACTGTTTTACGGATATGGTCACGAGATGCTAATTCGGGTACGACGCCACCGTAATCAGCATGTACTTTAATTTGGCTGTATAACTGGTTCGCGAGTAGACCCAGCTCATCATCATAAATTGCGATTCCGGTTTCATCGCAAGATGTTTCAATACCTAAAACACGCATTGCACTACCCTTGTTTGTTGCATGGAGGCAAGTCTATCACTAAATTTGCGTCATCGCGCAATAAATGTCATGAAAACACGCAATTAATCCCAGCAAAAGGCTGACTTTCTTAGTTGTATAGTCTATAATCAGACCCCTGTAATAAAAATTTCGTGTGGCAAATTCTCATTATTATCTGGTTTTTCTCACTTTATTTATTAAAGCTGGGACGAAAACAGGCAATCTTGTGTGATTCAATTTTATACGGCACTTTACAAACCCGTACTCATTGAAGTAAAATTCCGCACCATTTTAAATGATGGCTGGTGAACAAAAACCAGCAACAAACCGATTTCTATTGAGGTGAGAGGCACATGCCGGTAATTAAAGTACGTGAAAACGAGCCATTCGACGTAGCACTGCGTCGTTTCAAACGTTCTTGTGAAAAAGCAGGAGTTTTAGCTGAAGTTCGTCGTCGTGAATTCTATGAAAAACCAACGACTGAACGTAAACGCGCTAAAGCATCAGCGGTAAAGCGTCACGCTAAAAAACTGGCTCGCGAAAACGCACGCCGTACTCGTCTGTACTAATTGATTGCGATTCTCATCGCAACCAACGCAGACAAGTAGTAGTTAGCAGTTAAAGGCCGTGCTTTCCTAACGGAAGCGCGGCTTATTATCGTTCATCAACAGGCGAAAAAGAGGCTTATGGCTGGACGAATTCCGCGTTCATTTATCAATGACTTACTCGCTCGTACCGATATCATTGATTTAGTCGATGCAAAAGTCCCGTTAAAAAAACAGGGTAAAAACCATCACGCTTGCTGTCCTTTTCATAACGAAAAAACACCATCGTTTACTGTCAATGGTGAGAGACAGTTTTACTATTGTTTTGGCTGTGGTGCCCATGGTAATGCCATCGATTTTCTGATGAATTACGACAAACTCGATTTTGTCGAAGCGATAGAAGAGTTATCCGCATTACATGGTCTGGATGTCCCTTATGAAAAAGGAACGGGAACCAGTCAAATAGAACTCCATCAGCGTCAAAATTTGTACCAATTGATGGATAAAATAAATCAGTTTTACTGCGCTGCCTTAAATCATCCCTCGGCGAATAAAGCCAAAGATTATTTAAGCCAACGTGGTTTAAGTGCAGACATTATCTCGCATTTTTCAATCGGTTTTGCTCCCCCTGGCTGGGACAACCTTTTAAAGAAATTTGCAGTGAATCCAGAAAGCCGTCAGCAACTTGATGAAGCGGGTATGCTGGTCACTAATGATAATGGTCGCGTATATGATCGCTTTAGAGAGCGAATCATGTTCCCTATTCGGGATCGTCGCGGTCGTGTGATTGCATTTGGTGGACGGGTATTAGGCGATGCCTTACCGAAATATTTAAACTCCCCCGAAACCGATATTTTTCATAAAGGTCGCCAGCTTTTTGGTCTTTATGAAGCCACGCAAAATAGTAGTGAGCTTGCAAAATTACTTGTTGTTGAAGGCTATATGGACGTTGTAGCACTCGCACAGTATGACATCCGCTATGCGGTTGCATCACTTGGCACCTCTACAACCTCTGAGCATATTCAATTGCTCTATCGTTCAACAGATACCGTAATTTGCTGTTATGACGGAGATAGAGCAGGAAGAGATGCCGCTTGGCGTGCACTTGAAAACGCCCTTCCCTATTTGACCGATGGTCGCCAACTCCGTTTTATGTTTTTGCCTGATGGCGAAGACCCAGATTCATTGGTACGCAAAGAAGGAAAAGACGCCTTTGAGCAGCGCATGGAAAATGCGCAAAGTCTTTCCACATTTTTGTTTGACTCTTTAGTCCCTCAAGTGGACTTAAAAACCCAAGAGGGTCGAGCAAAAATTAGTAAACTTGCTATCCCATTGATAAAACAGATACCGGGTGAAACTCTGCGCCTTTATATGGCACAAGAGCTAGGAAATTTCATTGGCGTACCGGATATTTCCCAAGTTCTTGCTATGATTGATAGAGAGAGCACTGAACCAGTTAACTATCAGGCACCCAAACTGAAACCAACAACAATGCGCATACTTATCGCGTTGTTGGTACAAAATCCGAACTTTTCGGAGCTTGTTCCCTCACTAGAGGGAATTGCCCATATCCAGATGCCGGGGCTTTCTCTATTTCAGGAATTGGTTGAAGTTTGCCGTTCCACCCCCGGAATGAACACAGGGCAGTTGCTAGAACGTTATCGCGATAATAATTTTGCGAAACAACTTGAAAAACTCGCAACATGGAACGATATAGAAATAGAGGAAATAGCGGAAAATACCTTTATAGATGCTCTAAATCATCTATTTAATAGCGCCCTCGATGAGCGTTTCGACTATCTAATAGCGAAAGAACGAACACAAAGGCTGACACCTGAAGAGCGCGAAGAAGTCCGTCTAATCACTCTTTCACGAGTGAAAACATAAAGCATCCAAAAAATAGTATACAAAACGGCTTAAGTGCCGCATATAACAAGGCAAATGCCTGTAAATGCTACGAAATATAAAGGGCGTAGCGCGTAGTCAAATGTCCCTTTAAATGTTCTTGTTGGCCGTTAGTTTCGCCGACCGACACCAATTTAAATACTCAGAAGTGTGGATACCGTCTTATGGAGCAAAACCCGCAGTCACAGCTTAAGCTACTCGTCACCAAGGGTAAAGAGCAAGGTTACTTAACTTATGCCGAGGTAAACGACCATCTGCCGGAAGATATCGTCGATTCAGATCAGATCGAAGATATCATCCAGATGATTAATGACATGGGCATCCAGGTCATGGAAGAAGCACCTGATGCCGATGATTTAATTTTGGCTGAAAATACTTCCGACACGGACGAAGATGCGGCAGAAGCCGCAGCTCAAGTATTATCCAGTGTTGAAAGTGAAATCGGCCGTACCACTGACCCTGTTCGCATGTACATGCGCGAAATGGGAACCGTCGAATTGCTCACCCGTGAAGGTGAAATCGACATTGCAAAACGTATTGAAGATGGTATCAATCAGGTTCAGTGCTCTGTCGCTGAATACCCTGAAGCTATCACCTACTTACTTGAACAGTATGACCGCGTTGAAGCTGGCGAAAGCCGCTTATCTGACCTGATTACAGGGTTTGTTGATCCGAATGCGGAAGAAGATTTAGCTCCTACAGCTACTCACGTAGGTTCTGAACTTCCACAAGAAGAGCTAGATGACGACGAAGAAGAAGATGATGAAGACGGCGATGACAGCGATAGCGATGACGACAACAGCATCGATCCTGAATTAGCACGCCAAAAATTTTCTGATCTTCGTGAACAGTATGAAAAAACGCGTACCCATATTAAACAATATGGTCGTAGCGATGCGAAAACTGTGGCAGCTATCGAGCAATTGTCCGAAGTTTTCAAAGAGTTCCGTTTAGTACCTAAGCAATTTGACTATCTGGTCAATAACATGCGTGAAATGATGGATCGCGTTCGTCTGCAAGAACGTACCATCATGAAACTGTGTGTTGAGCAGTGCAAAATGCCTAAGAAGAACTTCATTACCCTATTCAGCGGCAATGAAACCAGCGAAACTTGGTTAACCGCAGCAAAAGCGATGAACAAGCCGTGGTCTGAAAAACTGCTGGAAGTGGAAGAAGAAGTTCTGCGTTGTCTGCAAAGACTGCGTCAAATCGAAGAAGAAACGGGCCTGACAATTGAACAGGTTAAAGATATCAACCGTCGTATGTCTATCGGTGAAGCGAAAGCGCGTCGTGCGAAGAAAGAAATGGTTGAAGCAAACTTACGTCTGGTTATCTCTATCGCGAAGAAATACACCAACCGTGGTCTGCAATTCCTTGATTTGATTCAGGAAGGTAATATCGGTCTAATGAAAGCGGTTGATAAGTTTGAATACCGCCGTGGTTATAAGTTCTCAACTTATGCAACATGGTGGATCCGTCAGGCTATTACCCGTTCTATCGCTGACCAAGCACGTACAATTCGTATTCCGGTTCACATGATTGAAACTATCAACAAATTGAACCGTATCTCTCGTCAAATGCTGCAAGAAATGGGCCGTGAGCCATCGCCAGAAGAACTGGCAGAACGCATGCTAATGCCGGAAGATAAAATCCGTAAAGTACTGAAGATTGCGAAAGAACCAATCTCCATGGAAACGCCAATCGGTGATGATGAAGATTCACATTTAGGCGATTTCATTGAAGATACCACATTAGAGTTACCGTTAGATTCTGCAACATCAGAAAGCTTACGTTCGGCAACTCATGAGGTTCTGGCTGGCTTAACCGCTCGTGAAGCAAAAGTTCTGCGTATGCGTTTCGGTATCGACATGAACACTGACCACACCCTTGAGGAAGTGGGCAAGCAGTTTGATGTAACCCGTGAACGTATTCGTCAGATTGAAGCAAAAGCGCTGCGTAAATTACGTCACCCAAGCCGCTCAGAAGTTCTGCGCAGCTTCTTAGACGAATAAGCAATAACCGTCTTCAAGTCTAAAAAATCAAACACCTGCTCCGGCAGGTGTTTTTTTATTCAATAACCGCTAAAAAACATATTTTCCTATTAAGCCACTAATATTGGCGTTTCGTGCAGATACAGCCAATGATATTTCCCATCTTCAATTTTTATACACACTGTCGACGTGCGACTATTTTCTTTGCCAGCCAAGGTCTGATGTTCTAAATATTGTATCCAATATGTATTGCCATCACACTCAAACAGCGGCTGAATATTTCTAATTTCAATAACTAATGAAGGTCTAACACCTCTGTTTTTACTAAACAACTCAGATGCCTGCTGTGCATTCATCGAGGCACCTTGAATAGTGACCATTTTAAATGTCTTATCAAAGCTCCCTAATAAAGCCTGAAGACTTTCACCTTGATCTCGCCCCGTAAATACATCCTCAATGAGCATATGGACATCAATAATATTCTGTATAGCTAAAGACATTTGTGGATTCATTTTATTTTCCTTTAAATACTGAAATTAACGATAGCAGACCCAACAGTGCTGCAATAAAAAAAGTATATTGGTAACGAATTAACTCTGATGAAAATGAAATAAGGTTAAACACTGAAATAAGTACGACCGTCCCTACACTGAAAGCTACCTGACGGTTAATATTCCACAACACGCTACCTTGCAGTAAATCTTTATCTTTAAAATCAATTAATGCACTAATTTGAGCCGTATTTGCACTTATTCCCCCGCCCATTCCCATCAATAAATAAGCAGTAATCAATAATGCTAACTGACTTTGACTGTCTATCCAGAACAGCGTAAGAATCCCAACACTGTGCAAAATAATCCCCACCACAAAGAGGTTTCTCTTACCAATACGATGATAAAAATAGCCTCCTGTCACCATGGAGATCAGAGCGCCAGCTGCATATACCAGCATAAACATGCCTGTTTGCTGCGCATTAAACCCAATATTATTTTGTAAGTTAAAAATATTCAGTAAATTAACACCGGTGAAAATTCCAGGCACCGCGTAATAAACAATAAATCCATTACGTAAATTATAATTCTTCAGTAATAGCAAATTTAAAATAGGCGCTCGGCATTTTTGGGCATATTTTAAATATATCCTCAGTAAAGCCGCAGAGACGCCAAAACTCAATAAAGCCAATACCCAACTTTGCTCATCGTTATACAGAGTAAATGAAAGTAATAAACCCAACAAACTGAGACTCACTAGCAGTAAGCCGATAATATCGGGCTTTTCTCGAAGTTGTTTTTCACCATCCTTGACCCAGACCCATGCAAGTATTGATGCTAATAATGCGAATGGAAGATTGGCAAAGAAGACCCAACGCCATGAAAATGAATCAATAATCATACCGCCAATTGCGGGTGAAAATGCAGGCGCAATTAAGGCAACAGTCATAATCAAAGTCGATATTTTTTGGCGTTCTTGATTGGGAAATAGCCCAAACACTAATGCTTGCCCAACCGGAATTAATAATCCGCCAGAAACGCCTTGAATAAAGCGCCAGAAAATTAAACTATAAATCGAATCACTGAGCCCACATAACCCAACGGAAAGCGAAAATAGCAACATGGAATACGTGAGTAGCTTTCTTTCTCCCAAACGTCCAGCCAGCCATAAGCTAATGGGCATAATCAGCACTAACCCTAAAATATAAGCATTGGCGACCCAAGCCACCATCGACTGGCTTGTCGAAAAAGCTGATGCAATATCAGGCAGCGCAATAGCAGACATAAAAATGTTAATACAATCAATAAAAAAACCGAGAAGAAATACTGTCGCAATTTGATAACGATATGACATGGTGACCTCCGGTTGCAAAGAGTAGAGCTCAGCCCTTCTCCTGTCGATGCAAAGGAAGTAAAATCATTGTTTAATTCAATCAAACAATCGAGTTGATTATGCAAAAAAATCTCAAGCAAATTACCAGCTTTCTTCAAGTTGTCGATTCCGGCTCTTTTACAAAGGCTGCCGAGGTTTTAGGACTAAGTCGCTCGATGGTAAGTATTGATATAAAACAGCTAGAAAAAAGCTTAAATGTCAGCTTATTGGTGCGAAATACACGCAATATTGCACTCACTGAGGTAGGAAAACATTTCTACGATGATTTTAAACGGATTCAATTACAGATTGAGGAAGCGTTTGAAAGGAATCAAAACTTAGCGACCAATATTACGGGGACATTGCGCTTTTCTTCCACAAACGAATTTGGGCAACGTTATGTTTTGCCACTGATTCCAGAATTTTGCCGGCAATATCCTCAACTGCGTCTGCAATACAGTTTCAATTCATCTTTTGATGATTTATTGGCAGAAAAACTCGATATTGCCATCCGCTTAGGAAATTTAAAAAACTCCTCCCTAAAATCGAGAAAATTAGGGGAATATGCCATTTATTTAGTCGCAACCGCGGAATTTCTCGAACAATATCAGGTTGAAAATGTGGATGATTTAGCCAATATTCCGTGGATCACCCATACTTTGCTGAACTTACAAGATAGCCAATATGCTCTACAGAACCGTCACGGTGAAAAGTTTGAGTTGCCTCTATTAAACAGCCAGTACGAATCTAATTCCGCAGAAACTATCCGCCAGCTTGCATTAGCATCACTCGGTGCCGCTATTTGTCCGGCATGGCTAGTTGAAGAGGATTTAAATGCTCATCACTTAATCCGTTTACTTCCAGATCTTGAACTCCCCAAACAAAATATTCAGCTGCTCTACCCGAACACCCAAAATCTCCCCGCTAAAACACGGGCATTTATTGATTTTTTGGTTAAAAAAATCGATCTGTGATTAGGCTTCAGCCACCGTCCATACCTTGGTACACACTTTCTCTAACAGCGCTTTATTGTGGCTAAAAACAATCATTGCCAGAGGACGTTGCTGTGAAATACGGATCAAATGCTGCCACACTTCCTTTTGTAAATGCGCATCTAATTGGGCAGTCATCTCATCTGCGATTAATACTTGAGTGCGGGGATCGAGTGCGCGAAGCAGCGCAATACGTGCTAACTCTCCACCCGATAATTCACTTGGGCGCCGTTCTAGCCATTGAGGTTTTATCGATAACCAATCTAGCCATTGGGCATCCGGCTCCCATGCATCGCGTACACTGGAACCTACGGTACGATAAGGATTAAAACTTTTTTCTGGGTGCTGCGGGACTAGCTGAATAGGGCAATAACCGCGATGAGGAACAGGTTCACCATTCAATAAAACTTGCCCATCAGTGGGTTTTTGCCACTGCCCAAGCACTCGTCCTAGCGTCGTTTTCCCAAATCCACTGGGAGCGGAAATGCCAAGCCGTTCATTATCTACCAATGACAAATTCAGGTTATCCCACAGCACTCTGCCTGCCTGTTCAATACGCAAGTTTTGTATTTCTAGCATCCGGCTACCTCCACTCATCCAGCATCATAAATTGATGTTCTGGCAGCGCATTCCACAAAGATTGAATCCACTGACCACCACCGCCTTGTTTGAGTTTTTGGCTGCTTAGCACCTCTTCTAGTGCCCCATTACGCAATAATGCTACACGGTCGGCAAAGCGCACCGCCATTGCTAGATCATGAGTTACCCACAACACACCACGCCCATCTCGACATAGAGATTTGATATTGTCGAGTAACTGTACCGCATGCTCGTCATCCAGCCACGAGGAGATTTCATCCGCCAAAATATATTCCGCGCGCGATAAGGTGGCGCTACTCGCTAATACCCTTTTCGCCATTCCCCCTGAGAGCTGGCTTGGGTAGTGATTCACAAGGCTAGATTGCAAACTATATTCTTGTAGATGCCGAGCGACATCGTGCATTTTAATATGTTGCCCACTAAGTACGGCGGCACGCTCAAGCTGAGGACCAATTTGAATCAATGGGTTTAAGGCGCTGACCCCTTGAGGTACGTAACACAGAGAATTCCCTCGATACTGAGATTTCGTTTTTTCCGTCAATGGCTGACCATTGAGCTCAATGGTCCCTTGGCAACGCATATTTTCGGGTAATAATCCCAATGCACTTTGCAGTAATAAACTTTTACCTTCACCGCTACCACCAATCAACGCCACCATTTCACCGGGTTGAATATCCAGAGAAATATCATGCAATAACGGAGACCACTGCTTTCTCCCCAGCCAGCGGTATTGCGCTACGTCGATGGTAAGATTTTCAAACTTCAGCATACTGCGCCCCTTAACCATAACCGTTGGACTGATTTAGCAAATTGGTCAAACAACAACACTAGCCCCATCAATGCAGCACCAGGAAATACCACCATCCACCAAGCGCCCGTACTCAAATAACGTAATGCCTCGGACAGTAAAATCCCTAAAGAAGGCTCATGAGGTGCTAGCCCAAAGCCAAGAAAGCTGAGTGCCGCACTGTGTAAGACAGAATGTGGAAACATCAATAATGTTCCGACCATCCATTGAGGGAGTAGCATGGGTAGATAGTGATACCGTAGGCGCCATAACGCACTGTTGCCAATACGGTGGGATAACATAATGTAATCAGTTTGCTGAACACGCAGAAGCTCTGAACGTAAGATAAGCGTTAATTTAGGCCAATGGGTTAATGCCACCGCCAAAATCACCCCCATCTTTCCGCCCCCTAGCGTAAAGCAGATCAACACCAATAACAGTAGATGAGGCAAAGCAAGCAGCGCATCAATCACGCCGCGAACCATATAATCCATACTTTTATTCAGTGAAGATAATCCCGCCATGACTAAGGCGATGATTCCACTGGTAATCGAGGCGGTTAAGCCGATTTGTAAACTGGTAGCAAGCCCTTGAAATGTGCGTTCAAAAAGATCACGCCCCAAATTATCTGTGCCAAATAAATGCAGTAATGAAGGGGCTTGTCGCCTATCGAGTAGACTCATTTCAATATCAGAGGAGAGCAGCCAAAACGCGTAGCCACCCAATAAAATTAGGCAACTTAATGACAGGATCAGTGTGATCAAAGCTCGATTCGGGTTATAAGTCATGATTCTCTTATCACTCCTTTATTTACCCGTTTCAATAACAAATCTGCTAGGGTATTGCTGATGAAAATCAGTACTGCACAAAGCATCACAATTCCCATTAACAATGGCACGTCTCCGCGTAACCCAGCATCAATTGTCGCTTGCCCTAGCCCTGGATATGCAAACACTTTTTCCGCTAATAACGCACCGCTAAATAGCTCCCCCACAGAGGCAAACTGCAAACAAATTGCGGGTGTTATCGCATGTTTGAGCACATGAAACCTCATCATCGACCACCCTTTATCCCCTTGAGCTTGTGCATAATGGATAAACTCACTGTTCATCACTTCTACCACCTTCGAACGGGTGTGTAGAGCTATCGTTCCTACCCCCAACATCCCTAAGGCAATCACCGGTAAAATTAAGTGATGAATTTTTTGTGAGAACGTCGCCGTTTGTTCGTCCAGACCAATTGGCCATGCACAGCAGATCGGCGCCCATTTTAAGGTGACAGCAAATAAGGAAAGCAGTAATAAACCGACCCAAAAGACCGGAATGGAGGCAAGTAAATAACAAAATGTAGAAATAAGTTTATCGGGCCAGCGATTCAAGTAACGTCCCGCCACCAACCCAAGTCCAAATCCAACAACACCGGAAAAAACCCATGCGCTTCCCAGTAGTGCCAGTGACGGAACAATACGATCAGAAATGACTTGGAGAACCGGAGTATTGTATAGCATCGAATACCCCAAATCCCCTTGTAGCATTTGAGAAAACCAACGCCAGAACTGCATCCATAACGGTTGATCTAGCCCCCAGCGCGCCGCGATCAGCGGGTATTGCTCTGGAGGCACATGCATCAGATCGTTACCAATATAGGCTTTGATCGGATCAATCGGCGAGTAACTCAGTAGGATAAAGATCCCCACGGCAGTTACCGTTAACAGGCAGATAAATCGCAATAAAAGCCCAAAGGTTGTTCGCATTACTGACAGGTCCACTTCCACTCATCAACATTGTTCAACACAGACCAAGAGCCGTGAATTTCGGGAGCACTTTTACCTAAATCCACACATTGATTTGATAAGTAAATATGCTGAATATTCATAAGCCAAGCCCATGCAGCATCCCCTTGGATACCAACGCCGACTTTGCCATTCCAATCCACTTGTTGCCATAATGGGATCGCTGCATCTTGGTCTGGCTGGCGTAAAGCCGCTTCGATGATTTCATCCACCGCAGGGTTTTTATAGTAGCCCGCGTTATAGAAGCCGACACCTGCCGCTTTGCTGCTGTAGTTATGCACCAGTTCCATTGGATCTAAACTCCCCCAACCAAATAGCGTTGGGTTGGCATGCATATGTCGCTCAACAGTTTCCCAGCTTCCTGATTTTAAATCCATTTCAATACCGAGCGGTTTTAAGCTTGAGCGAATGGCTTGCGCTAAATCACGGCGAGTGGTGTCACCGCTAGCGTACCAGAGGGTCAATTTAGCCACTTTGCCATTCTTCTCTCTCAAACCATCTTTATTCAGCTTCCAGCCCGCTTCTTCCAAAATGGCTTTCGCTTTATCTAAATCCCCATCTTTGAATGACGATTTAGGGTTATTCCAAGGTAACCCAGCGACACCGGTATAGGCAGGAACAGCAAATCCTTCAAGAACAGATTCTGCTAATAATTTGCGGTCTAACGCGTAGTTAATCGCTTTACGGATAGCCACATCGGAAGTGATATCGTTACCAATAGGGTTGCCTTGTGCGTCTTTTTCACCCGCGGGTGGAATTGGGAATGAGATACCCCGGTTTTCCACACTGTAGCGTTCAATCAATTTCATGTTGGGCACATCACCCGCATGGCTCGCCACAGCAGGAGGAATGCGAACAACCTCTAACTGTGCGCTTTGTGCCGCCGCAAATGCAGCATCTTCGTCAAGGAACACAAACACCATTTTGTTGTAGTCGTTTTTAGGTCCTGCATAGTACGGGTTTTGCTCAACAATCAGCTGCTGACCAGGTTGAAACGCCACTAAACGGTACGGACCTGCTCCAATCGGATTATGTGCATACGTTTTCGCATCATATTTATCCGCAGAGACGATCCCCAACGAACCGAGCACATTGATAAAGGTACTTTGCGGGGAGGACAACGTGATTTTAACCGTTAGCGGATCAATCTCTTCCGCTTTAGCAAAGTTCCCCATATCCACTTTACCGCCGCTCGCGGCAGCATTGTTGTAGCTAAATACGACGTCTTTTGCAGTTAACGGTGAACCATCTGAAAATTTCAGATCTTTTTTCAACGTTAGCGTCCACTCTTTACCATTCGCATTATGCTGGTAATTTTCCAGCATATAACTGTGCCAAGACAGATCTGCCTTTTGTTTCAAGAGCGGGCTATGCAGGAGCAGATAACTACCATGGCTCCAACCCAACATTGGGTCAAAACCTTCTGTGGGTTCTGCGCCAATGGCGAGTCGTAAAGTGTGTGCCGAGGATGCGGGCTCAGCCGCTTGTGCTTGGAGAGTCAATCCCATTAGGCACATGGCAACCGCTAATTTTTTAATCATATATCCCTCTAATCAGTGATTCTTATTTTTGGGTATGGCTTTAGGATACCAACAACTAACAAATTCGAGGTAATGGCTCACTATGTGGCAAGTCTAGCAGGCGAGAAGCACCGAAAATGCCGACTAGCTTGACCTGCTTGTTTTCAGTCACACTGCCAATAGTTTTTGCATGAATACCTAATGGATGTTGATGTAACGCGGCTAAAACTTGCTGTTCAGCCTCAGGCTTCACCACAATCACCAACTTGCCCTCATTTGCAAAATTAAGTGGTTCTAAACCTAATAATTCACACACACCACGAACCGCTGAAGAGACAGGTAAATCATCTTCATTGATGGAAATACCACAGCCACTCGCTTCGGCAAATTCATGCAAAATCGCATTCACACCACCACGGGTTGCATCACGTAATGCACGTACGCCATCAATATGACGTAGCGGTTCAATAATGGGTGTCAAAACCGCACAATCACTACTGAGTTGACCTTCCAAACCTAACTGTTCACGCAAATTCAGAATGGTTGCTCCGTGGTCTCCCAACGTTCCGCTGACAATCACTTTGTCGCCCACTTCAATTTGCTGTGCACCCCAGTGTATTTCTGTTGGTATCACCCCAATGCCTGCGGTATTGATAAAAATTTTATCTGCTGCGCCGCGCTGTACGACTTTGGTATCTCCAGTCACGATCTGTACACCTGCCGCTTTAGCGGTTGCAGCCATCGACTCAACGATGATTTGCAATTCTGAGAGAGGTAAACCTTCTTCTAAAATAAAACCGCAAGAGAGGTATTTGGGTACAGCACCACTGACAGCTACATCATTCACAGTGCCACACACAGCAAGTTTCCCAATATTGCCACCAGGGAAAAAGACGGGGTCAATCACATAACTATCGGTACTAAACGCTAAGCGGTCACCTAACGCGGTCATTTCGGCAAGAGAGAGACGAGCTTGATCTTCACGTTCATCGAGTGCTTGGTTAGCGAACGCCTGTAAAAACAGCTCTTCAATCAGCTGCTGCATCGCTAAACCACCGCTACCATGAGCCATAGTGACCACATTTTTAGTATCTGAGCTCATTTTACGCCTCCCGACGATATTGGTAATACGCAGCGCATGCACCTTCAGAAGAGACCATCAGTGCGCCAAATGCAGTTTGTGGTGTACAACGTTGCCCAAACAGTGGGCATTCATTCGGTTTACAGCGCCCCGTTAGCACGTCACCACAACGCGCTTGAGGGTCATCCGACACTTGATGAGGCTGAATATTAAAACGCAGCTCAGCATCGAATATTTGATAATCAGGCGTTAATTGAACACCAGAACCAGCAATTTCGCCTAGTCCACGCCATTCGCTGGAGGCTTTCAACTCAAAAACCTCATCTAAGGCTTTCAAAGCCAGTCGATTGCCTTCATCCGCCACAATACGTTTGTATTGATTTTCTACCTCACAACGCCCCTCTGCAATTTGATCCACCAGCATGGCAAGAGATTGCAAAATATCGAGAGGTTCAAAGCCCGTTACAACTAACGGTTTATGGAATTCTTGAGTAATAAATTGGTAAGGATGAGACCCTATCACCATGCTGACGTGCCCCGGCGCAAGGAAACCATCTATTCGCACATCAGGCTGTTCAAGTAAGCTACGAAGCGTTGGGATAATGGTGATATGTTGGCAAAATACGGAAAAATTTTTCACTTGGCGCAAGCGCGCTTGCTGCAATGTTAGCGCAGTGCTTGGCATGGTGGTTTCAAAACCCAACCCAAAGAATACGACTTCACGCTCAGGATTTTGCTGAGCAAGATTTAATGCATCTAATGGCGAATAGACGATCCGCACATCTGCACCACGGCGTTTGGCATCAAGCAGTGAACCATTTTTGCCCGGCACTCGCATGGCATCACCATAAGTACAAAAAATGACCTCTGGACGTTCTGCAATTTCAATGCAGCCATCAATTCGTCCCATTGGTAACACACAGACAGGGCAACCGGGTCCATGTACAAATTCAATTTCAGGAGGAAGAAGCTGGTCAATACCAAACTTGAAAATCGCATGGGTGTGTCCACCACACACTTCCATTAGCTGCAATGGGCGCTGCTTGGCTCTTGGGATATCCGCAATGCGCTTGCGGATATGCGCCAATAGTGCTTTTGCCAAGGCAGGGTCGCGAAACTCATCGACGTACTGCATCTGTTGCTCCCGAATTTAACCCAGTAAAATCACCCACTTCATGATCTAATTGGCTCATCGCCATTAGTGCATCAAGGGTAGCTTGAGCTTCTTCTTCGTTAATCACACTCATCGCGAAGCCAACGTGCACTAAGACCCATTGACCTAATAAATCCGCGGTGTCACCTTCGCAAATCAACCCAATATTGACATCGCGTTTTACGCCACAAACATCAACTTGCGCCAATTGGTGGACATCTTCGCCCACCGCGACGATTTTACCCGGTATTCCTAAGCACATAGCTGAGTCTCCAGCCACGCAAGCCAAGCTTCCATTCCTTCACCACTGGTGGCAGAGACTTTTATCACTTGGATATTCGGATTCACTCGTTTTGCATTAGCGATACACGCTTCAACATCAAAATGCAGATACGGTAATAAATCGATTTTGTTCAGGATCATAATGTCTGATGCGGCAAACATATGTGGGTATTTCAATGGTTTGTCTTCACCTTCAGTGACAGACAATACCGCAACTTTATGGCGCTCACCGAGATCAAAGCTCGCAGGGCAAACTAAATTACCCACGTTTTCGATGAACAGTAAGCTATTGTCATCTAAGCCTAAACGGTCTACTGCATCATGCACCATTTGTGCATCTAAGTGACAACCTTTACCGGTGTTCACCTGAATCGCAGGGACGCCCGTTTCACGAATACGCTGAGCATCGTTCGTGGTTTGCTGATCGCCTTCAATCACTGCACAGTTGAGTTTGTCACGTAAGCGTAAAAGTGTTTCCGTCAGTAAAGTGGTTTTACCGGAACCTGGGCTAGAAACCAGATTCAACGCGAGAATATTTTTCGCTGCAAAATCTTCGCGATTATGCTCAGCTAGATGGTTGTTTTTATCCAAAACATCCATCTCAATTTGTAACATGCGTTTTTGGCTGATGCCCGGCGCATGGGTTCCCGCTTCACCTTGACCATAGTCTAGGTCATGGTGGTCACCTGCGGGGGCAAAAGAAGATTCTGTTTCATGACTATGTTCATGAGCATGCGGGTGCTCGTGCTCATGTTTATGCTTATGTTTATGTTTATGCTTATGTTTTTCAATCTTCACGCCGCAAGTTTCGGGTTCTGATTGATAGTAATGATTCACATCACCTTGATGATAATAATGGTGATGGATAATCACCGTTTTGCCACTGTGTTGCGCCGCATGATCGTGGTCATGCTCATGGTGATGATGGTCATGTTCGTGATGATGATCATCATGCTGATGCGAATGGTGGTCATGGTGGTGATGATCATGAGAATGTGGATGATGATGTTCATGATCATGGTGATGTTCGTGTTCATCACCTTCAATTCTGCGCTCTCCCGAAGCACAGCCGCAAGTACTACACATAATGATTACTCCATAAGTGAGTGATGAAGTTAGCTTAGTGCAACATCAAAAAAATAGGTTGATTCACCGCAAGGTCAATTCACAATTTCCTATCTAAATCACACAAAAGATTCTTAGATCAAAAATCTATTCGATTTCTAATTCTTTGATTCGCAGACTGTCACCGTTTTCAACTTTGAGGTTAAAACCGTGGCATTTAGGACAAGCGGCATCGTGAGTGTGGACATCAACACTTTCACTACAATCCCAACACCATGCTTGAGCAGGACGATAGAGGATATGTAACTGACTACCGTGTGCCACGGTACCGCGGCACGCGATATCAAAACAAAAACGCAATGCACTCTCTTCAATACAAGAGAGTGCACCAATTTCCAACCAAACGCCTGTCACCTTCTTGACCTGATGCTGTCTTGCTTGCTGCTCAATAATCTCAACAGCACTTTGGCACAAAGAGACTTCATGCATTATTGGTCTCCCAAATAACGAGCGAAGACTGCGCGACGCTCCGGTGATTTAGGGACATTAGGGTCCGTCACAGGTAGAGAGAGCAACATCCGAGCACAATCATCCGTCAGATGCTGACCCTGTATTGCAGTCAGCTTTCTGTCTAATGGTGACATTAAGGAACACGCTAAATATTGCGTTAGCCCTTCCAGCTCCCCAACGGTGTAAGTCATTTCACCATAAGGGAGGATCAAACCTAGCTTCTCACCGACAGCACGGTACTCCCAATACTGGTCAGGACCCGGAAGAATAATCGCACTCAACATCCAAGGCGTGATCACCGCCCCAACCCACTGGTTTTCAAACAACGAGAATGAACTGGCATAGATACCCATCGTCGGATGCAAAAAAGACAAATCATGCATCGACTGCTCAGCAACTCGTTCAAAAGCAGCCTGAACTAAAGGCTGCGGATTTTGTGAGTAACCTTGGATCTCTTTTGGCATGGATTCATTAGGCATGGAGACACTCTTCTTTTTCAGTAATCTCTAACCCTTCACTGCGCAGAACTTCAATCACTTTTTGCAGCGCAGGCTCTAACGCAGCTTGCCCTGTTGCCGTTAAACCGATATGAGGTTCTAAGGATTCAGGTACAATCCCCACTAGCGTCAACCGCTTCGGAAATTCATCGGTTAGATGCAGTGCCGATAGCACATCGGAAAGCCCTAACTGATGGGGTGAGATTTTACGGGTAAACAACGCGGGCACTTCCGCATCGCGTAGTACCAAAATGCTGCCAGGCTGCTGACTCGACAGCACGACATCCGCAATAATCAGATGGTCACGGTCTGCCATGGCGCCAATGAGCTCCATGCCCGCTGTACCGCCATCTAATACCTCAACACATTCAGGTAAGTGATAACGATCTTCGAGCGCTTCAACAATTCGCACCCCAATACCTTCATCACTCAACAGAATATTACCAACACCTAAGACTAATATACGCATTAGAGCACCTTCACCTTAGTGACTTCAGAGCCTTCGGTATCAACGATATGCACAGCACATGACATGCATGGGTCGAAGGAGTGGATAGTTCTGACCACTTCTAATGGTTTGGATGGATCGGCAACGGTTGTGCCTACCAACGCTTGTTCATATGGACCCGGTTCATCATTGAAATTACGCGGACCAGAGTTCCAAGTTGATGGTACAACAGCTTGATAGTTTTCGATTTTACCGTCTTTCACAACCACCCAGTGAGATAACAGACCACGAGGAACTTCACCAAAACCGACCCCTTTAATCACGGTATCTTGTGGGAAATTTGGCTTGATAAAGGTTGTGTGGTCGCCTTTAGCAATATTATCTACCAGTGCTTGCCATTGAATAGACAAGGTCTCATTTAGCACACAGCAACGAACAGTACGACCGATAATGCGTCCGAGTGTTGATTCGAGCTGATCTTTGGTGATCGTATTACCTGTTAAGGTTTGATACAGACCGACAACATCATTAAAGTGTTTTTCAGTTGGCTCATGTTTCGCGGCTAATTTACACAGCAAGTCAGCTAATGGTCCCACTTCGACGGTTTTATCGTAGAAAGTTGGAGCCTTAACCCAAGAATATTTACCGTCATCATCCCAGCCAGTGTAGTCAGGAATTGTGGTACCTTCCCAAGGTGCTTGAGGCTCATTATCTTTGTACCATGCGTGTTTACTGCTTTCTTTGATACCGTTAATCAGGTATTCATCCGTATGGCTAGTAATTGGGCGATAAGTACTGAAATCCCCATTTTCCAAATAACCACCCGGTAGCAAGAAACTGCCATTTTTGTTATCCATTGGCATTTCAGGCACGCACATATAGTGCTTCGCACCTTTACCCATTTCCAACCATTCTGGATAACCTGAAGCAATCACCGCCGCATCAATTTTGTACACTTGCTCAATGAAATCCCCTAAACGATCAATAAAGGATTTCACATACATTAAGCGTTCAAGGTTAAGCACACCTAAACCATCAAGGTTAATAGGGTTAGCAACACCACCTACTGCAAGGTTTTGAATGTGTGGCGTTTTACCACCAAGTAATGCAACAATACGGTTGGCATCACGTTGGCATTCCAGTGCTTGTAGGTAGTGAGCCACAGCAATTAAGTTCACTTCAGGCGACAGTTTCATCGCTGGGTGCCCCCAATAACCATTAGCAAAAATACCTAGCTGACCACTTGCCACTAAATCTTTAATTTTGTTCTGAACGCGGGTGAACTCTTCTGGGCTATTTAACGACCATGTAGAGACCCCTTTCAGCATATTTGCCGCTTTCGTCGGGTCTGCATTTAATGCGGAGGTAATATCGACCCAATCTAGCGCAGACAGTTGATAGAAATGCACAATATGGTCTTGGATGGTATGTGCCGCCAAAATCATATTACGGATATATTGCGCGTTCACAGGCACTTCAAGATTAAGTGCGCTTTCAATTGTACGGACAGAAATAATTCCGTGAACCGTCGTACATACCCCACAAATACGCTGCATGATCATCCACGCATCACGAGCATCTTTCCCTTTAACGATTTCTTCCATACCACGCCACATGGTGCCGGATGCCCACGCTTTTGTGACTTTTCCATCTTCGATTTCGCAATCAATGCGTAAGTGACCTTCGATACGAGTTACCGGGTCGATTGTTATACGTTGGCTCATGCTTTACCTCGGGCCTGAGAAGGACTTGAATTAGATTTTTTTAACGCTGGAATAATTGGTAATAGGCGAACTAGCAAGATGTATGCACACACCTCAATGGCCACAAAACCAATAGAAATTAAGATCTCTTCTGCGGTTGGGAAATAGTCATATCCACCGCCAGGATTGAACGCAATCAGTGAATAGCTCATACGCCACAGCGCAGAACCTAGCAACATGCTTAATCCACTGAGATACAACCATCTTGAGTCAGTACGTAAAGATGGCATGCGGAAAATGATCAACGGGATGACCATTAACGCAGTCTCAATCCAGAACATCATGGCGTAGAAATCTAACGCCATTACATAGTGCATCTTGCCGCGGTAAATCAGTTCACCGAAGCGGCAAACCAAAAACAGCACTAAGAACACTTGAAGGATATTGGTTAGCTTAACAAACAGTGGTCGTTCATCTGCCCCTTGCCCTTTTAGCGCAGACTGAAGTAATGAGCCTTCAAAAATCACAATCGAGAAGCCCATAATAAAGGCCGTCAATAGCGATAATAGCGGCAACATTTCATAGCTTTGCCAGATAGGGTGCACCTTGTGCCCCGCCGCAATCATGAGCGAACCCATCGATGATTGGTGCATCATTGGTAGCAATGCTCCCAAGGCAATGATGAAAAACATCACTTTATTCAAGCGTTTTAATGACACTTTCCAATTGAAGCGCTCACAAATTGCAGGTGCAAATTCCAGTGCCATCACACCGATGTAGATAGTCATACACACCGCAGTTTCAAACAGCACGGAGTTGGTATTAAAGTACCCTGGAATATAGAAGTAAGGCAGGTTCCAGTAACGACCCACGTCGATGGTGATGGATAATCCCCCGAGGGAGTAACCAAATAAGCTAGCAAGTAGCGCAGGACGTACTAATGGGTGATATTCACCACGGTTAAATACGTATACCGCCCACGCTAATGCCCATCCACCACAGGCAAAACCGGTACCAATCAGTAAGTCGAAAGCAATCCAGATCCCCCATGGGAACCCACCGTTCAGGTCAGAAACTGACCCCAAACCGAACACTAAACGTTTTACAATCAAGATCAGGCACAGGATGACAAAGGGTCCGAAGACAATCACTGGCCAACTGACTAAACGCCCGCCTAGCGGCTGTTCTTTATCATGCGTCGCCATTAGAGTCGTCTCCCTTATCCTTATGAACCGAGTTCTTATGAGACTGATCGTCATGAGATTGCTCGTCATGGGATTTGTCGTCATGAGAATCATGATGATCCTGCTTCTTGGTATTGCGATACACTAAGAAACTGAGCCCCGCTAATGCAGCGAGAGGCAGAACCATACCTTTGTACAAGGTGTGCTGAACATTTTCAGAACGCGCACCGGTTGCCAGTTCATCTAACTCTGGCAGTCCAAGGTTTTGATATGGCACACCAGAAAGCACCATGACCTGAGTACCACCGCCTTCCAATTCACCGTAAATATGCTGCTGGTATTTCGGAGCTGGCATCACGTTCGGGTCATTGTGATGAACGGTTTGGCGAGGGAAGCCATACTCTTCGCCCACTTTCAGCGATAAACGTTTTTTCGCTTCGGCGAGGAGCTCTTCACGAGTCCCGAAGATCACTGCACCCGTTGGGCACACTTCAACACAACCCGGTAAACCACCTTTATCTAGGCGTTCTACACCTTTTTGGTTACACAGTTCGCATTTATGGATCGCCCCAAATTTGTCATCATAAGCATATTTAGGGATGTTAAATGGACAACCCACCATGCAATAACGGCAACCTGTACAGATATCGGGATCGTAATGGACGATGCCTGTTTTCGGATCTTTGGTTAATGCAGATACTGGGCAAACAGACACACAGTTCGGATCCACACAGTGCATACATTGCTTTTTAATGTAAGCGTAACCGTCTTTTTCCTGATCTTTATGTAAACCGGTTCCCTCACTCCATACTTGGATGACATTGTTGGTATAGGGTGTGAGTTTGTCATTGTTTGACCATGTTTGTGGTCCCACAGGATTGCGTTCAGGATGATTGATATCCTGACATTTGGTCACACACGCCTGACAACCGACACACAGCGTCGAGTCATACAACATACCTAATGCGTTTGGAATTGGCGGTCTATTTTCCGCTCCCGCCAAGCTTGGTGAAGTGGTGCTTGCCAGCAACGCTCCCCCAGCTGAGAGCTTAAGGAAATTTCGTCTATCCACGGTTATTCTCCCCGTGAGTTGCTATCATTGTGACGCTTTTGGCGCCCTAACTCACGCACAGCCATCACACTGACACCCGCCACAAGGCCGACTACCCCACCAATTAATCCCACTGCGGTTGCCGAAACCTGTCCACCTTCTTTGTTATTCAAATCTGGCTTTTCAGAACGTGGTGTTTGGTTTTCCACATTGGCTAATTGATGAATACCTTTGTGAAAACCCACGTTTTCTTCATTACAGCCGTAGCACGGGTGACCGATTGCGACAGGCCAAACCCCCCCGACATCGCAAAATTGTAAGGTTGAACAGTTACCGTATGTTTCCGGTCCTTTACAACCCAAATGGTATAAACACCAACCTTCACGGTGACCAGCATCACCGAACTCTTTTGCGAAGCGCCCCGCATCAAAGTGTGGACGGCGTTCACAGTGTTCATGAATTAATCGACCGTATGCGAACATTGGACGATTTTTGCTATCCAATGCTGGTGGGCGATTAAAGGTGATGATATGCGCCACAGTCGCCAAGAAGTTATGTGGATTCGGTGGGCAGCCAGGAATATTAATGATGGTTTTGTCTTTAAGGACTTCGCTCAGACCAACCGCGCCGGTAGGATTACTCCCCGCAGCAGCAACTCCCCCCCAAGATGCACAAGAGCCGATAGCAATAATTGCCGCGGCACCTTCAGCAGCCAGACGAATATGTTCAACGATAGGTTTACCTGCAACCATGCAGTAAATACCGTCATCTTTGAGTGGAATCGAGCCATCAACGACTAAAACATATCTGCCTTTATATCTTTCAATCGCATTGTGTTTATTTTCTTCAACTTGTTCACCGAATGCGGCAGACAAGACTTCGTGGTATTCGAGAGAAATGGTATCGAGAATTAGGTTTTCGAGTGTTGGGTGAGTTGCACACAACAGTGATTCTGTACACCCTGTACACTCTTGGGCACCAATCCAAATGACTGGCGGACGTTCTGGATCACTAACCGCATCTGCCATTTGAGCAGCGGCTTTTCCACTTAACCCCATTGTCGCAGCAAGCGCTGTACATAACTTCATAAAGTCACGGCGATTAATGCCATGGGGAGAATGAATAGTGTTATCTCCTGCCATTTCTATTTCCTATTATGAGTGGCTTAGAGCCTATTTATTAGGCTATTTCTCTTTACAACCGTCGGTTCCAAAAAATAAATAAAATCCGTCACATATTAGAAATATGCATAGAGTTTTAGGTATTATTTGTATTCAAGGTCGCTTCAACAATTACACCGAATAAGCAACTTTCTTATTAGGCATTACCTGGTGTGTAAATATGAATGAGATCCTATTCCTACCGCTTTTTAATCACTTGATCTTCATCAAGAGCCAATAAGAAATTTGGTCTTTTTTAAATTTATGATAGAAAAATCGATTCAGCGTCGAGTTAAAAGATTATTTAACTTTTCATATTCGTCTCAATTTCTTTAAAAAAATGGGAGTTAAAATGTTAATTAAAATAACAAATCATCGCTATTTCATGATGTTAAAATAGAATCATTTCAAAGAGGCATTAATTAAACGAATTCCGAGTACCTTCTAAATTCGACCATTTCCTTTTACCACAAAAACAAATAAGAATTAATATCAATTAAATGAAATAAGAATTAATATCAAAAATAAATAAAGTAAAATTTATTTCTTAATATAAATCTCATAAACTTGAATAATATCTGACTATTATTCTCAGTTATTTTTTTTCAATATTGCCGCTGCTATCGCAACTTGTCCTAATGCTAATCCTCCATCCCCCATCGGTAATTGACGAGCATGGAGCACCTCAAGTGGCTGTAATTTTTCGATTAATAAATGACGTAATAATTGGTTATGGAACACACCACCAGACAACACCACTTTTTGAATACAATGCAACTTCGCTTGTTGAATAGCCAAATCAGCAAATCCTTGAGCGAGTGCTTGGTGAAAAGCATGAGCACGCTCTGCTCTTGGGGCATGATACGCAAGCCATTCACGCCAAAAAGTCTGTAAGTCCAATTGATTCCCCACCAGCGGCATCGTGACAGGATGCTGTTGAATCCGACTTTCTAATGCAAGGGCTTCGAGTTGACAAGCCGCCTCCCCCTCCCAGCTGGTTTGTTCCGGGCAAATTCCTAACGCCGCTCCAACAGCATCAAATAACCTCCCTGCCGATGAGGCGGTAGGACTATTTAATCCTCGAAGAATCGCTTTTTGTAATACGGGATAAGGGAAAGGCACTAGCACTGAAGCAATGGGCTGAGTTTGCCAATCAGGTAGATACTTTTCTAAATGAGCTAATAAATTTCGCCATGGCTGACGAGACGCTAAATCCCCGCCAGGCATGGCAACTGGCGGTAACCCACCAAGGTGTAAGCTAGAGTGATAATCGACCAGTAAACATTCACCACCCCATAACCGATTATCATCACCAAATCCCAATCCATCTAGCGCTACACCAATGACTTTCTCATCGCCTAATGGAATACCATGTTCAATCATCGCGGCTGCAATATGAGCATGATGGTGCTGCACCTGAATCATCGGGATATGGAGCTGCTCACTCAACACCTTGCCATAACGGTGGCTGACGTAATTAGGGTGCATATCCCCCACGATGTACTCTGGTTTAAATCGGTAGATGGATTCAAAAAGTACAATAGATTCCTGATATTGTTGGTAAATATCGACATCGTCCAAATCACCTAAATGCTGACTAAGAACCGCGCTTTTATCTCTGAGCAGACAAAAGGTATTTTTTAAGTCTGCACCCAATGCCAAGATAGAAGGAGAATGTTCAAATCCCGCAGGTAAATCGACGGCATCCGGCACATAGCCGCGTGCGCGACGGAGCATTTCGGCCTGAACTCCGTGATAACGCACTAAGGAATCATCAGCTCGCTGAACAATATCTCGGTTATGAGTCAACCACAGATCCGCGATGTTTGCCAAATCAAGGAAAGCAGCTTGTGCCGTTAATACTGGCGGTTTACCGGATGCATTTCCCGACGTCATGACTAACGGTTTATTCACCTGTTCCATCAATAAATGTTGCAATGGATTTGACGGCAACATAATGCCTATTTCTCGCAGATGTGGCGCAATATTTTCACTTAGTACGCTATTTTTCCATTTATGAATCAACACTATCGGCGCCGCAGCACTTTCAAGTAAAGCACATAGCCCTTCAGTTAGCGTAACTCCTTGTTTTTTTAGCCAGTCAATGGATGGAACCATGACCGCCAAAGGTTTACTTGGGCGGTGCTTACGCTGACGTAATCGCTCAATCACGTGAGTATGGGTTGCATCACAAGCCAGATGAAATCCACCAAGCCCTTTGATTGCAACGATTTTTCCATTGAGCAAGTGGCTTGCAGTTTGCTCTAGCGCTTGATGATGAGTGGCTAATATATTGCCATTTTTGTCACATAACTGAATTTCAGGACCACAGGTTGTACATGCATTGGGTTGAGCATGAAACCGACGATCCACAGGGTTTTCATACTCTTTTTGACATTCAGGGCACAACGGAAATGCCGCCATAGAGGTATTCGGGCGGTCATAGGGCATTTGGCGAATAATCGTAAAACGGGGTCCACAATGCGTACAGTTCGCAAATGGGTAATGGTAACGGCGGTTTGTCGAGTCAAATAATTCGTCACGACACGCCTTACAGGTTGCGGCATCAGGGATCACTTGGGTATCCATCCGCCCTGCACCACTGTGACGAATAGTGAATTTTTCAGGAATTTCATCCCATTCAAAAGGTTGGGATTGCACAGATTCAATATGGGCAAGCGGTGGACAATGTTGATATAAAAGTTGGGTAAATAAATCGATATCAGCGGTATTTAACAGGCGCACCAGAACACCTTCGCCATCATTACAGACATCGCCATTCAAGGCATATTGATGAGCAAGCTGCCAGACGTAAGGTCGGAATCCAACCCCTTGAACTTTGCCTTTGATCCGTAATTGTGTTCCGTTTTTCACTCGAATGCCCTCTGGTGATAGAGACTCTATTCTCGCGCTTCTACGTACAAATAACCTAAGTTCAGATCAAAAAATGGCAGGTTTCAGTCACGATGAATTGACTCAAAACCTGCCATTTTATTTTATGCTTCGTCAATTAAGGCAATTCTACGGATAGTAAAAAGATCCCCGAATATTCGTTGGGTGTGAGATCTTTGGTTTTTCTCAATGTACTGGTGACGTTAAATGTTTGCTTCACGAACGAATCGACCGAAAGAACTGTGGATGGGCGTCCATTAACATTAATTTCTGACTCCAGTCCATCCGCCATAAAGATAAAATTATCATTATCTAAACCGGCAACTGCTGAAATTTTTACATCGGTAGGATTGGTACAACTGACAGTAAAGTTTTCGCTAACCGTATGACCATTCATCGAACTATTCGACAATGTTCCGTGATCAATATAATCCGGACCCTCAATATCACAATTTGAGATCGCAGGGTCTAACGGTGAGCAAAGAATAATGGGATTATTTGCCGTTTGCTCTCTTTGCATCACGCCAGTGTAGTGAATTCCAAGATTGAAACAATAACCCACACCAGGGCGTCTTGGGTAAAATTGCCAGCGGCCTTGAATGTTTTTATTCAATACGCCATCTTTTTGTAATGCTCTTGCGACTTCACTAAATGTTACTGGTTTTTCTTCCCAAGAACTTCTTTCCGTTAATTTCACCGTCTGGGTATCGAAGCTCACAATATGTTGAGTTCCGGCGCCGTACTGACCATCTTCCCATGTCCCCCATGAGCCAAGAAAAATGTTACATGGACAAGCACCAGATGCTTGTATCGCTAATGGACGGTTATCATGTTCTAAATCCCCACGCAGCACATATGTGGTATCCATCCAAGCACCATAGTCTGTGCGTAATTCCCCTTGCGCCGCAAATTCAGCACGTGAGAATTGAAAAGGGGCGACCACTAATAAACAGATAAGAATAAGTCTTTTCATAATATCCTTAACAGCCGAGTTATTCGTAATAGATATTAAATGTCGTTGTAGCGCTAAACTCCCCGAGTTTAATGCTTTTATTTTTGATAGCGTCTTCTTCACCTAAAATAGAGGCTTTAAGCGGAATGACTTGAGGAAATTTATTACCGTTCATTCCTGTAATAGGATACTGGCGATTAATATCCATATTTCCCTTATCGCTAGTTAACATAATAGCGTAGCCAAGATCACCGGGATCACCATCAATCCGTAATGACCCTTTAATTTTCGAGTTACTGACCCCCGTGAATGCCATCGAAAATGAAAAATCAGGTAAGAATTCGCAATCTGAAAGTGTAATTTCAAAAGTTTCTGTAATATCTCTTTGACGGTAAAGATCTTTATCATTGACCTCGTAAAATGGCACCACCAGCTCTTCGCCGCCATTTACCACGCAAGGGATTGCATGCCTCAGTACTCCAGAAAAGTTCACTTCATCTGCGAGCACATTCCCAGTGAAATAAAGTAATAGAGTAAAGAAAATAATCCTCATTGATATGCAACCGTTAATGTCGCGCTGGCAGTAAACTCACCCGGCTGTACATTGGCAGTACTTGAACTATTTTTTACTAAAGCTGCTTTTAAATCAGGAATTTGAGAGTCAGAACGATAGGTATATACAAAATCATCATTCACTCTCAGTGTCTTTGAATCGTAATAAATTTGTAGCGCGATATCTTTTTGCTCATTGATCTTCAGCAAATCATTATCAAAGGAAGCGCGGGAGCCTTCAAAACTAAAGACCACATCGGTTCCCGATGAAATGTTGTCACATTCCCATTCGAAATCGATATCTTCGATGTATTTTTTACCATCTTTCGTCGGAACTAACGAAACCACTAAGTCATCACCAAAATCCACTTCAATCGGACGGTTATTATTGATGACACACGGTGTTCCCTCTATCAAGTTTCCTCTGAAGTTCACTTTGACAGCCTGTGCGGTACTCACATATGTCAGGAATAAAACAACCGATAATAAGAGTTTGTTCATAAGATAATACCTTAATGATATCCTACAGTTAGTATTGCAGCAGTAGAAAACTCACCCCCAATAGGTCTTATCCCATTAGCCAGTGCCAGTTCTGCGGTTAAAGAAGGTAAATATTGGATGTTATCAATCTCATATTGAGAACCGATATTCATTGGCTTGTTATCAATATAAAGTTTGATATTCAAACCCGGTGTATCCGCGACTTTCAGGCTATTAGAGGTTTCTCCTTTAACGCCTTCAAACGCAATGTACAGCTCGTCAAACTGAGAATCACACGTCAGATCATAAGGAACCGTTTCGGTGTATTTGCCTGAGTCAATTTGTCCAATAACAATGTCATCACCAAAATCAACGTAGATATCTTCGTTATTATTCAACACGCATCCACCGGATAAAACATTCACTCTGACCGTTACAAACTTCCCATCCGCAAATGCATTCACCGATAAAAAAAACAGTAAACTAAGACAAAACAAACTCTTAAATTTAAACATTAGATTTACCCGTTTCCATCATTTGCTTATGAGATTATTTGGCATCTTTTGCGTGACACTCTGTCGCAGAACACACAAACGGTAAATCAACCTGACCGCCGTAGTCATTGATATAGTTAATTACAGGTGATGAACCTAACTGCTCTGCGGTAATAGCAATCTTTTGCTCGGAAAATGGAGCAATATCTGTTGCCACAAACCCCTTATTTTTCTCAGCCGCTGCATTCTTTTTAATATTATTGAGTACCACGTAATAAGCCGTTGGGTTTTTCGCATAAACCTCACTGCCTTTTTTCACTAACACTAATTTATTCTGCCACGGTGAATTTTTCATTTGTGTGGAATCAACCACTAAAGAGGCTGGTCGATAGAAAAATTTCACTCGAGTTTGCAATGCAATTTGTAATACGTTGGATTTTTTACTGGTAGGTGGAATCTCTCTTAAATTAAAAAAGAACTGACTTTCTCTATCTTGTGGTAATTTCACAACGTCGGGTAAAGCTTCAATACGTAATTGGCTAGTTTGTCCTGCATTAATTCTTTGGATTGGCGGCAAAATAGTAAAATACGACGTTAACTTTTCACCTTTATCATCTTGAAACCAACCTTGAGCTAAATAAGGCAGCTGGGTATTCTTATTACTAACCGTTAATGAAACAGAGTTACTATCACCATTATAAATAATACGCGTTCTGTCCATTGAAATTGCCGAATAAGCATTCGCCGTAACGAAGCAGCCAAGTAATAATACGGATAATTTTTTCATCATAAACATTAGCCTTCTTTTAAGATTTTTATTAATTACATGGTAAGAGCAATTTGTCATAAATATTATGCTCTTCGATATTTTGTGGGAATGTTATTTTACATTCTGAACCTTGCCATGATACTTTCATTTCTTCGCCAGGTCTGATTCCACCAATATAAGCTTCACCTTGATCCCCAACAATTCCTGTTGTTTTCCCAGAATCATTTTTAATATCGGCAGCAAATGGTGGATAACTACCATCTTGTAATCTCAGCGTTACCATCATTTTTATTCCTGAAATAACGTCAAAGCTACGATAACCAATGGCACCTTCAGTTAATGTGGTTTGGGTTACTGAATCAGCAATTTCCACATCTTTAGGTAACTTGTTAATATCAACAACTACATCGGTCTTGTAGTAACTGTTAATATCTGGAACAACGACTTTTCCAAAACTGCTTGAGCGTAAGTGCGAGCCATTGTATTTCACCGGAACATCACCTACGCCATTCATATCAACAAATACACGCGTTCCACCTGTTGATGTAACGGGATGCATACTCACACCGTACCCCGTCATCGTCACACCACCTTGAATATTGGCAGACAGCGACATTGAGTTATTGCTCATATAGTTATAACTAGTATTAAAGTCATTCATATTGCCTTTATGGCTATAATAACTACTCAATATTCCGCTATGTCGATTGTTACCCACAGACAGTGATAGATTATCTTTATTTTCAAGGCGTTTATTCATTGTCACTTTATTCGTATTATCATTTTTTCCGTTATACGTTGAATAATTGACATAGGTTCCTGATGCTAATGGAACGGAAAGGCTGACATAAACTCCGTTATCCTGATAACCCTGCATTTTGCTATTAAACATATTGATAGACAGACCGACATTATGAAACATGCTCGTATCAAAATACTTCGAGAAAGTCATGTTATAGCGATAACTATTTGGTCTATTCCAATATGTTTGATGCGTGTAATTTAAATTTATGGAAGAACGCCAATCCGTAAAGTTTTTACTTATCGATGCTGAATACAAACCTTTATTGTGTCCCGCATACGTAATATTGTTTTGGTCATTATAGATGAGAAAATCACTCATCGTCATGAACTCACGATCCATAAAACGATACGCCGATAATTGCAGTTGGCTATTACTGCCTTCAAAGCTTTTATAATAATCAACTTTAAATGCTTTACCTTTTAAAGTCGGTCCGTCAGTCAGTGCCGCAATTGAATGATTAAATGAAAATGAAATGGCACCAAATTTAAATAAGTCGCGCCCAACACCGGCAGCAAAAGAATTGAATCGACTACTATTAAGTGCTCCACCAAAAATTGACCAGCCGTTATTTATACCCCATGAAACTTCACTTTGAGCAAAGACATCGCCCATGACATGTCGATCCATATCCGTGGGTTTACCCGCGCTCACTTTATAACGTACAGAGCCTGGGCGAGATAAAAATGGAATATTTCCCGCGTCCACTTCAAATTCAGAAACACGCCCATCACTCTCTTCAACTCTAACTTGTAATGTACCTGAAATGCCGCTATTTAAATTTTGAATTCTAAACGGACCGGCAGGGACTAAACTTTCATAAATCACCCGACCATCTTGGCTTATTTTAACCACAGCGTTAGTTTCTGCAAAACCAGTGACCTCTGGCGCATAAGAACGTAAGCTTGGTGGCAGCATATTGTCGTCAGAGCGTAATGAAACTCCTACAAACTTAAAGCTATCAAATAAATCAGTTTGCAGAAAATCCTCACCGAGCGTTAATTTAGATTTTAAGCTGCGAATGGCTCGATAAGCATAGATATTGGTCCATTTAATATCATGGGTATCATCAGCTCGGCTATTTTGAGTATGGTTATATGAACCTTGCCAAAAACCCCGTAAACGCCAGCTATCAAAATTAGCTCCCACGGCACCTAAACCTGACAAGAAAAAGGTATCACTCGCAGTGTTGCTGCCTAAGCTGCGGTTATATTGTGAAGTCAGATTATAATCAAAAATAATGCCTTTAATGCCATCTTCCCAGCGCGAAGCCGATTCCCAATCATTCGCAGAATATTCTTGGTACGTTTTAGGAATATTAATAATTAATGTTCCAGTAGATAAATTGGGTGTCACTGACATGCCATCTAAACTAGCTATATCTAAACATTCTAAGCCATCAATAGCATTCCAGTGCACTTTACTTTCTGCATTCTGGTTTAAATCAAATTTCTCGACAATTTCATCCGTTAAACAAGCTTGAGATTTATCCTCATAACTCACAACGGTAATTTTTTGTTCAGGAATATAGGCATTATTTATGCTTAGCTTAAAGGGGTAAACACCCGGAACAATATAAAGATCCTGAGAAAAAACGGCCAAGTTAATATTTTCTCTATCTTCTGCATTCAATATATTAATATTGAAATCCACCGCCTCTTCAGCAAAAGAAACTAATGAATTCAACAGTAATAAAGAAGCCGTGATAAGCTTTTTCATGACTTTATTTTTTATTAAAATTTAAAAACACGGAACACATAATTTTATTATTGAATTTTTTCATTACAATGCCCTTAAATTTTAATAAATATTCTAAGCTGAAGTAATGATTAGTCTCATTACTTCAGCTTACCGTTACAATAATTTTTAAATTAGTTGTACGACAATACGAAATCTGTTACTGCTTGGAACTCACCTGCTACAATTTCAACTGGAGCTTCTGGTTTACCTTGGCTTCCTAAACCTTTAATGTAAGCCGCAAATTGCAAAGTGTTTGTTGTGCCTTGTAATTTGTGAATTGATTTAGTTTGCTCATTTAAAACGATTGGCGCATTGTTGCTATCCACGATTTGAATACCTGCACCCGCAGCTGTACCTGTAATAGCTAATAGTGATTTAGGATCATTTGTAGCGGCCGCTCCTGAAAATGTGATGTTCACGGTTTCTTCCGTTTCCAAAGTGCAGTCAATTAATTTAATATCAAACATAACTGGGGATGACTGACCATCTGAAGTACCGCCGTTTTTTAAGACAACATCACCTACTTGACCTAAATCTACTGTTTGATCAACAGAAGATGGGTCAATAGAACAAGGTGCAGTAATAATGCTACCAGTAAATGTTACTTTACCATTACCGTGATTAACTGGCGCTGCATTTGCACCAAAACCAATTAATGTTGTTGCTGCGATAGCCATAAATGTCTTATTGAATTTCATTAGGTACGTCCTCAATCAAATAATAATTTAAAAAAATAAAATTAGCCTCTGTAATTAAACATTAATCACAATATAAACTTGAATTTCAGAGACAAGGAATAGATAAATATACTTAAGTAAAAACCACTAATATATTTATGTATATGGTAATTAAATCTTTTCGCCTTTTGAGCTTTGGTTCACATAAATACTATAATTACACCTAAAAGCTGTAAAGTCGCCATCACCTATTAAAATCAATGGATTTAATAGGCAGTTATTTTTTGATACATTTACTCATATTACGATTATTTCGCACCCAATAAAATCAATAAGTTACAAATAATGTGTCATGAATTCATACTTAACAACATTTCTTTCACATATATCGGACATTACTTTATTGCAATTAGTTACATTTTTAATGTGTATTATAGTTACAAATAAATAAATCACCGATATTTAGCGTAATAGTTTTTCCATTTTTTATCTTAAATTTATATTTTCAATAAAGAAAAATCCTATTTTTAATTTAACCCCACTCGCTAACACATAGATTTTCGATTAAAAATAAGAGAACAGTCTCATTTTTTATATCTAATGATAATTATTCAATATGTATAAAACACATTCTTTGTCTAATCAGTGTTTTATTTCCTCCTGAATACAAAAAATTAAGCTTATAGCAATGAACATGAGAGATAAGTATTTACTAATATAAGTGATGCGTTTAAGTAAAAATACTATTTGGATAGAAAATGAGGTTAAAACAGCAAGTCACGTTTAACTGAAAATATAAAGTCCCAAATTGATACATTAAACCTTCACGTGAATCATCATCAGTTTTTTATATTTGTCTCAATTTCTTCAGACATTCAAATTTCTTTGGGTGCTCTACTCGCTTAATCGCTCGTAGATCGCGAATATTCTTTTACCGATAACGTCCCACGACTTGGCATCGATAAAGCCCATGAACGGGCTAACATATGGGGAAACCAATTCATGCAGATTAAAGATGGAGGATATTTAAATATCGATGCGGGATATGGTAAAAAACATGAAGGGGAGCGATTAATTCAAGAATTCACGGGAAAAACAATTAGTTAAGCGATAATTTGGTTTCAAGATTTTAGATACAAAAAAGCCACTTCTTTCAAAGTGGCTTAATGTGCTGATTTAACAGCTAAAATTTGGTGGCCCCTACTGGACTTGAACCAGTGACCAAGCGATTATGAGTCGCCTGCTCTAACCAACTGAGCTAAGGGGCCAAAGTGGTGCGATTATACGTGCTGTTTTGGTGAAGGTCTAGTATTTCAATTCTATATGGTGAATTTGTATCCAAGGCATAGTATCGCCCTATAATTCAATGCCATGGCATCATCAAAAACTATTATTCCTCTCTTAATTATCGGATTTTATTCTAGGGTTCCATTCTTTATTGGGACATCATTGACGAACAAACCTGCGTGAACAGCTATCCTATAGTAAATAATTGGCGGTAAAGAGTGAGTTTTCGTATTCTCATTTATTAAGCATTATTTATTCAATTGATTGATATAAAACAATAATTTTATACTCTAGATAGAACATGATAATTAAAGATAAATAGAAACAGGACAACAATGATGAAAAAAGTACGTGCAGTTCAATATGGTTGTGGAAAGATGGGCAAATTTCTCATCCGTTACCTACAAGAACATGATGCTGAAGTTGTGGCGGCTTTTGATATCAATCCAGCCGTGATCGGTAAAGATATTGGCGAAATTGCAGGAACAGCCCTCACAGGCGTAAAAATTCAGCCGCTTAATGAAGCCGATAAAGCACTCGAAACCTTAAAACCTGATGTTGGGATCATTGCGACTCTCAGCACAATGGCAGACTTAGAAGATGCCTTCTCCCTATTTGCTCGCCATGGTGTCAATGCAATCTCAACCGGTGAGGAAGCGCTATATCCGTGGAATTCCTCCCCTGAAATCACACAAAAATTGGATGCTTTAGCCAAAGCGAATAACTGCACCTTAGCCGGTAGTGGCTACCCAGATATGTTCTGGGGTGTGCTCATCGACACGTTAGCTGGCTCTATGCATAAATTGGTGAAAATCAAAGGGTCTAGCTGCTATAACGTGGAAGATTACGGTATCGCACTAGCGAAAGGTCACGGTGCAGGCTTAACCGTCGACGAGTTCAATCAGCAAATTGGTAACTATAACGACCTGCCATACGCAGTTATCGCTGAGAAAATTGAGAGCGGCGAGTATGCGCCACCGTACATGTGGACGCAAAATGGGTGGCTATGTAGCCGCTTGGGGCTGACTATTACCAATCAAACTCAGCGCTGCGTACCGCAAATTGCCAAAGAAGATATCTATTCTGATACCTTAAAAATGACGGTGAAAAAAGGCGATGTTTTAGGGTTATCTGCGCTGGTGATCACTGAAACAGCGGAAGGCGTCACCTTAGAAACGGAATGTATTGGTAAAATTCTAACCGCTGATGAGTGTGACAAAAACAGTTGGCAGCTGATTGGTGAGCCGGATACAGCAATTGAAGTGAATAATCCAGCAACCGTAGAATTAACCTGTGCAAACTTGGTTAACCGTATTCCTGCGCTAATCAACAGCCCTGCGGGTTATACCACTACGGAAAAAATGCCAAATAACGTGTATATGACTAAACCTATGCACGAATATTTGTAATCAACTGATTTAGCTAAACATTAACTATATAGCCCACATTATGTGGGCTATTTTGTGACTTATCGAGGCTTTGTCATCTGCCACTCTAAATGGCGACGTACTGCTGGCCATTCATGATTTAAAATGCTGTAAATGCAGGTATCTCGCAATTCGCCAGTACGTGTCAGCATATGGCTACGTAAAATTCCATCGAGTTTTGCGCCTAAACGCTCAATCGCTTTACGGCTTTGATGATTTAAAAAGTGCGTTCTTAGCTCCACCGCAACACAGTCTAATTCTTCAAATGCATGTTTTAATAACAGATACTTAGCTTCTGTGTTAATCGGAGTACGCTGCGCTTCGGCCCCATACCACGTCGCCCCAATTTCAACACGTCGTACGCTTTGGTCGATCCGCATATAAGAGGTCATTCCAACCGCCCTGCCTGTGCGCTTATCGATAATGGCAAATGGCACCATCTCTTTCTGGTCGAAACGCGCTAAACGACCATCGACATCTTTCGCCACATTTTCCGGCTCAGGTACCGAGGTATACCACAGGTGATGCAGCTTATCTCGTTCAATAATGTCTGCATAAATCGCATCATGCTGATGAGTCAGCAACTCTAATCGCACATGGTTGCCTTCTAAGGTCACAGCTTGGCAAATCTCTTTCATCGGCGTATTTCCTGAATAACTCGGTTGTGTGAAGTCAAAGCCCATCAAATTATGATGATAACAGTCTGTTGTTGTAATCCTTTTTTATGACAGAAAAATAAATCAAAAGAAATAGTCCTGTGAATTTATTAATTCCCACGTAAAACATATGATAAAAATCACAATTTTTTAACATTATTTTTAATTCAATTGCCCATTAGGCTACAGTTAACTCATCTGACCTGTTATTGACAGCCCCAAATGGGAGCCATTATGAGCAATTTTCCACATCTTTTTACCCCACTTGATTTGGGGCATACCGTACTTAAAAACCGCATATTGATGGGTTCAATGCACACCGGCTTAGAAGAACATCCTCAAGGAAGCCAACGTCTTGCCCATTTTTATCGCCTGCGTGCAGAAAATGGCGTGAGTCTCATTATCACCGGAGGGATTGCCCCGAATCCTGAAGGTGTTTTGGCGCCTCACGGTGCCATTTTAAACCACCAAGACCAACTGCCTTTTCATCAGCAAATCACCGAAGCAGTACATCAAGCTGATGGAAAAATCGCCTTACAAATTTTGCATGCGGGTCGCTATGCTATGCATCCTGCATTAGTGGCTCCTAGTCCAATTAAATCAGAAATTACCCCCTTTCCGCCTCGCGAATTAAGTCGCGATGAAATACAGAAAACCATAGATAACTTCGTGAATACCGCAAAACTGGCTCAGCAGGCAGGCTATGATGGTGTCGAAGTGATGGGTTCCGAAGGGTATCTTATCAACCAATTTATTACATCGCGTACCAATCACAGAACCGATGAATGGGGCGGTAGCTATCAAAATCGGATTCGTTTCCCCATTGAAATAGTTAAGCGCATTCGCCAGACCGTTGGAGAAAAATTCATCATTATCTACCGGCTATCGATGCTAGATCTTGTGGAGGGAGGTTCTACGTGGGATGAAATAGAGCAACTTGCAAAAGAGATAGAAAATGCAGGTGCCACGATGATCAATACCGGGATAGGCTGGCATGAAGCACGCGTGCCAACCATTGCCACGTTGGTGCCCCGCAAAGCATTCAGTTGGGTGACTGAAAAATTAATGGGCAAAGTGAATATCCCCCTCATCACGACCAATCGTATCAATGACCCCTTTGTCGCAGAGCAAATTATTGCTAGCGGCCAAGCTGATATGGTGTCGATGGCTCGTCCTTTTCTTGCTGATGAAGCCTTTGTTTCAAAAGCTCAAGAAGGTCGAGCTGATGAGATAAACACCTGTATTGGTTGCAACCAAGCCTGTCTCGACCAAATTTTTAATGGGAAATTAGCCGGATGCTTAGTCAATCCACAAGCCGTGCGAGAGATGGATTATCCCAATGAATTAGCTGACAAACCCAAAAAAGTGGCGATTGTGGGAGCAGGTCCTGCGGGGCTGTCTTGCGCCATTTATGCCGCGAAACGCGGTCATCAAGTCACGCTATTTGAGCGTAGCAACCAAATTGGCGGACAATTTAATCTTGCTAAACAGATTCCAGGCAAAGAAGAGTTTTACGAAACCTTGCGGTATTTTTCACGCCAATTACAACGGCTCAATGTTGATGTTCGATTAGAACAGCTTGCTCAAGCAAATGATTTAATCAAATTTGATGAAGTTATCATTGCAACAGGCGTTGTCCCTCGTGCTATTCATCTCGCGGGAGCCGACCACCGCAAAGTCATGTCGTATATCGATGCCTTAAAGCAGCCCGATAGTGTTGGTAAAAACGTCGCGATTATTGGTGCGGGTGGTATTGGATTTGATGTGGCAGAGCTGCTTACCCAACAAGGGGTCAGCAGCAGTTTAGACGACGATAAATTCAATCATGAATGGAATATTGATACATCTATCACAACCCGAGGTGGCGTTTTCTCACCCAAAAAACAGCTTGAACCCACACCTCGACACCTCTATTTATTACAGAGAAAAAACAGCAAAGTCGGCGCTGGTCTTGGAAAAACGACGGGTTGGGTACATCGTTTATCATTAATGAAACGTGGCGTTGAAATGTTCAATGGCGTGGAATATATGAATGTCGATGATGATGGGCTACACATTCGTTATCAAGATGAAAACTTATGTCTTGCCGTTGATAATATCATCTTATGCGCGGGACAAGAGCCGTATCGCCCATTGAAGCAAGAGCTGGAAGAAATTGGGATACACCCCTATGTGATTGGGGGCGCGGATGTGGCAGCAGAATTAGATGCACGCCGAGCCATAGAGCAAGGCATGAAAGTTGCTTATCAGCTGTAAAATATCTCTCACATAAAAAACCCGCTAAATCAGCGGGTTTTCGTTTTAATCGACAACAAACTTAATCTTGAGTTTGGGATAACTCAGCGTCGTCCTGCGCCAGTCTATCATCTTCCGATAAACACACTGCCGCAGTGAATAACACGTCAGTTGAGGAATTCAATGCGGTTTCTGCGGAATCTTGCAGAACACCAATCATCACACCCACGGCAACCACTTGCATCGCCACTTCATTAGAAATACCAAACATATTACACGCCAGCGGGATCAGCAGTAATGACCCACCCGCAACACCTGATGCTCCACACGCACACACCGCAGCCACCACACTTAATAACAGCGCAGTAGGAATATCAACAGGAATGCCCAGTGTATGTACAGCGGCCAGCGTCAACACCGTAATAGTAACCGCTGCGCCACCCATGTTAATTGTTGCCCCTAATGGGATAGAGACAGAATACGTATCTTCATGCAAATTCATTCGGCGGCACATGCCCATATTCACAGGGATGTTCGCTGCGGAACTACGGGTAAAGAACGCCGTCACGCCACTTTCACGTAAACAAGCAAAGACTAATGGATATGGGTTACGTCTGATTTTCCAATAAACAATCAATGGGTTAACCACTAATGCCACGATAATCATACAGCCCAGTAATACTGCGAGTACGTGGAAATAGCCTTTTAACGTTTCAAAACCTGTGGTGGCGATAGTTGAAGACACTAAGCCGAAAATACCTAATGGCGCTAAACGAATAACCACACGAACCAGTTGAGTCACGCTTAAAGAGAAGTCGTGGATCATCGTTTTGGTCGATTCATTCGCATGACGCAGTGCAATACCTAAACCAATCGCCCATGCTAAGATGCCGATATAGTTACCTTTGATTAATGCATCAACGGGGTTAGCAAAGATATTAATTAATAACCCCTTTAAAACTTCAGCAATGTTCCCCGGAGGAGTCAGTTGAGTGTCCCCCATAGCTAAAATCAAGTTTGATGGGAACATAAACGAACCGATTACCGCAACAACCGCCGCGAAAAAAGTTCCTAAAATATACAGCACGAGAATGGGACGAATACTGGTTTTTTGCCCTTGGCGATGGTTAGCTATCGATGCCATGACTAACACCCAAACCAACACCGGTGCAACCGCTTTTAATGCGCTCACGAACAAGTCACCCAATAAGCCAACATTTTTTGCTGCGGATGGCCATAACCATGCCAATAAGATACCCGCAATCAAGCCCACTAGGATTTGTTTGACCAAACTACCTTGACTAATTACTCGCCATAACCCTGTTTTATTTGTATCCATAATAGACCTTTATGATTTATCTTTTTTAGGAATTAAATGTGTTTGCCGAGCCAGTATAAGGAATATTAATCTCCTGAAAAGGCTATTATTCAAAATATACACAATGATTGAGCATGATTAACATTAATTTTACATATCTGTGATCACAATAGAATTTTGTTTCTTATAGTAAACACAGAGCATTAAAAATGATTTAGTCTTTTCAGTCAGTTAAAATAAAAAAACACCTTAGAGGCTCTCTAAGGTGTTTTCCTAAATTTCATAAAATCTTGCTAATAAGATTTAACCTTTGGTCAAATAGTCACCAAAATAATGCACTACTTTTTCTTCATCTATTTTCAAACTGCCTTTCCATCCCGCCCAAGGCATCTCCATATCAGAACGCCCTTTTGTATTATTAAGCTGATTTTCTGCGCCAGTAATATCACCGAAGTCATGCCAACTATCGAGAGACAGTGAAATAAAAGTATTAGGAATAACGCCAATCAATGCGAGTGAATGTAATATGCCTCGCAATGTATATTTATCGCCTTTAACTATTTTTGCCTGAGATAAACGCTTTTCAAATTTCCCAGGAGTCTCATCTTCAGGTGCATTACGTAATAAATCTAACAGCTGGTTAAAGACTTTCTTATCGTCATCGGTGGGTTTAATCGCCTCTATCTTCATTAAATGTCGGAGATTTAAATACGCATAGCTCGGATTTCCTGTATAGGAATTTCCGTAATATAAACAGTATTGGAAGTAGCTATCATTAATATAAATACGTTTGTTATAGCCACTACAGATCCAGCAACACGCATATTGCGGTTTTTCTACATATACGTGATCCGGTAAAGCGTTCAGTTTATGGTAAGCACCTAAAACTGAACGTCCTCGCAAATAACTTCCGCCCACACCCGCGACAAAAGCATCCAAGCAACGTTGGCGAGTCAGTACACTTACTTGCTTTAGGCTGTGCAGCTTATTAACCATATCTTGATGGTCTGCAAACTCTTCAATTGTATTAGCTTGCCACTGAAAATCCTCTAATACATTACGCTCTTTATCAGATAAACAATCTACCGAATAAATAGAAACGGCTCGTTCTCCGTCATATTGGCTATTTTCATATTTATAGAGTTTCCGCAAAACCCGCATGATTTGCTGCACAGAGCATCCTTTTATTCGTTGAACAATCAATAAATCATTAGATATAAAAAAGCTCCCAAAGTCATGGCTAACTTATGGGAGCTTTTCAATTTAAGAAAAAGATTATTCGTTAATTAGTTTTTTCGCTTCATTGCGCTTATTCACAATAGTATTAATCACTAAAGTCAGAACTAAAATCGCAGCAACGGTACCTAACGAAACCGCAGTTGGGATATGAAAAATATCCATCAACAGCATTTTCACACCGATAAAGCTTAAAATCACAGCCAAACCATACTTCAGCATTGAGAACTTCTCAGCAACGCCAGCTAATAAGAAGTACATGGCGCGTAACCCTAGAATCGCAAACAGGTTAGAGGTTAATACGATAAACGGGTCAGTGGTTACAGCAAAGATAGCGGGAATACTGTCTACCGCAAAGATAACATCGCTGATTTCCACTAAGATCAGAACCAAAATTAATGGTGTAGCAAATAGTAATCCATTCTTTTTAATAAAGAACTTTTCACCATGCAGCTCATCAGTCATACGTAAATGTGAACGTACCCATTTTACTAACGGTTTTTCATTTATGGGTGAATCATCTTCTTTAGCGAACGCCATTTTGATTCCCGTAAACAGCAAGAATGCGCCGAAAACATACAGGATCCAACTAAATTGAGTGACTAACCAGCTACCCGCAAAAATCATAATGGTACGTAAAACGATAGCCCCAAGCACACCATAAACTAGCACACGACGCTGTAAGTTTGCTGGAATAGCAAAGTAACCAAATAGCATTAACCAGACAAACACGTTATCAACAGCAAGCGCTTTTTCTAAGAGATAACCCGTGAGGAATGCCATAGTTTGCGTGTTAGCGACTTCAGGTCCAACGGTATCATTAAAGTACCACCAGAGACCGCCCGCAAAAATCAGTGATAGCGTAACCCACAAGATGCTCCAGCCCGCAGCTTGTTTCATCGACATCGCCTGACCTTTATGTTTTCCTTGCCAAAACATATCGATGAGTAACATCACGAGTATCATGACAGCAAAGCTGCCCCATAAAACTGGATTACCGACAGAGTTCATTTAGATTCCTTAAAAACAAAAAACGGCTGATATCCAGAAGACATCAGCCGCTTAAACTGTTTTCACCTTATGTTATCACTACACGGTTGTAAACAATGAGCAAACCTCGCCTTCTGGCAAGGTCTCACTTACAACACAGATAACCTAAGATAAGGAAATTGTGGTGCTCGGTTACCGGGTGCAATGTGTGCACCGTAATGACGATAATCCGACAGAAGAAGTTACTCCCCTTTGCTATGCGCCTACAATAAGGTAATTAGTCTTAAAAAGCAATGATTAGCTATCAATATGTTCGTGTGATTTTTTAATTCACTAAACGTAAATTTACTGCCAAATAATGAGGTTTGAGCGCCACATCCAGTGCCATTCACGCTTTTAATGAAGCGAAACAGCGCATCACAGAGATGCGTAAATGTAAAAATCAGCCGTAATTTAAATAAATCCTAAAAATAAGCTCAAAATTTACTGTTTAGTTATTTTCTGTTTTGTTAAAGTGGACGGGTTTTACACTAACAGCCCGAAGAAACAGCGTTTTCCTTCCGGCATTTACTTAATCCATTTCTGCCCAACAACATGTTTGTTGCTGTTATTGCCGTTTAGGAAACATTAATGGAATTAGTTAGAGAACTTTTTTTCGCCCTTTGGCATCAAGATTACGAAACCTTATCCAACCCATCGTTGATATGGTCCATTTATTTCATGCTGTTCATGATCCTTTTATTGGAGAACGGCGTGCTTCCTGCTGCATTCTTACCTGGTGATAGCTTACTGATCCTTGTTGGTGTCCTCATCGCAAAAGATGCGCTTAGCTATCCATTAACGTTAGTCATTTTAACCGCTGGAGCCAGTATTGGTTGCTGGGTGGGTTATATTCAAGGGCGTTGGCTGGGTAACACTGCAATTGTCAAAGGTTGGTTATCACACCTTCCCGAACACTATCACCAACGGGCTCATGGGTTATTCCATCGCCATGGCTTAGCCGCCTTACTGATTGGTCGATTTCTTGCATTTGTTCGAACCCTATTACCCACCATTGCAGGTCTTGCAGGCTTGCAAAACGGGCGTTTTCAAGTGTTCAACTGGTTGAGTGGATTCCTCTGGGTATTTATTTTAACCGCTATCGGCTATGGATTCGGTAAAAGCCCTATTTTCCAGCAATACGAGCATCAAATTATGAACGTTCTGATGCTAATTCCTGTTGGTCTACTCATTTTGGGTCTTATCGGTAGCATCGGTGTTGTCATTAAGAAAAAATTTACGCGTAAATAGATAACTGTTTCTCAATTAAATCAATAGCGGGAGTAACTCACTATTCCCGCTTCTCGCCTTTATCAATTCTCAATCTATTCTAATTAGTGATTGCACTTAAGCTAAAAAAAGCTATTGTAGTAGTATTCAAACGATCTTTTTCTATTGATAGGAGGTTCTACTATGTCATCCAATCATTCTTCTGAAGATCTACGTGCTGAACTTAAATCACTCGCAGACTCTCTCGAATCCATTCTGAATAGTACTCAAGATAAATCAAAAGAAGAGATTGAAAGTTTAAAGGCTAAAGCCCGTGAAGCTCTCTCCTCTTCGAAAGCAAAACTGGGTCAAGCAAGTGATAAAATCACTGAGCAAACCAAAGAAATTGCAGGTCAAGCTGATTGCTATGTACGTGAAAATCCATGGAAAAGTGTAGGCATTGGCGCAGCAGTCGGTGTGGTTTTAGGCATGCTGCTCACGAAACGCTAATCACCGCTTATGGAACAATCACCACGTCAAGGACCCGCTAAGCGGGTTCTAGATTCACTGCAAAGAATTACGGGTATCGCCGTGAATATGGTAGAAACCCGTATTCAACTTATTGCGGTGGAATTAGAAGAAGAGAAACTCAACCTTGTTCAATTATTATTATTAGCAGGGCTGACTCTCTTATTTTCTGCATTTGGTCTGATGTGCCTTATTGGGCTTATCTTCTGGTCTGTTGATCCCATTTATCGTTATCAAGCTTTCGCGATCACCACCGGTACTTTGATTTTACTTGCTATTATTTTTGCTATTTGGACATTAAAAAAAGCGAAACAATCCACACTATTAACTGCAACACGTGAACAGCTTCGTAATGATGCCAAAGCACTTGCAGGAACAGATAATGATGAGCAAAAGTAAACGCCAATTACTTGCAGAGAGAAAACAACGTTTAGTTGCTGATATCGAGCAGCAACGCATTATGCTATCCGCAAGCAAAGAAGAGTGGCTACAAGCGACTGCCCCTTATGACCGAGCATGGCAAACCATCATGACCTTTCGCCCAATCTTTATTGCCGCGACGGGTCTTATCTCTATATTGACGTTAAAACACCCCAACCGATTTATTTCCCTCAGTAAGAAAGCGATTGCAGCATGGGGCTTAGTCCGCACGCTGAGAAATAGCCTAAATAGCGCCAATCAAAAGTAACCTATCTCACTAAGATAAAATAGTCTTTACCCGTCAATTAGATAGATAAACCCTCCCTTTTTCATTTTTTTTCACACCCAATTACACATATTCAATTTTTTTGTCTATCTTTGTTAATAAGCTTAGCTTTTTATTGAATGAGCTAAGTAATAAGATACGCACATCCAAGATTTCTAGCCTTTTCGTGCTGAAACTTAGCTTACAACGCGATAGACATCGCACTTTATTTATATTTAATGACCGTTTTATCTGGAGAGACTCAATGAAAAATTTAGAAAGTGGAGCTATTTTATTAGCACGTATTATGATGCCAGTTCTGTTTATCGTCGCAGGTTACGGTAAATTAGGTGGTGCTTATGAAGGCACTCAACAATATATGCAAGCCATGGGCGTCCCAGGCTTTTTACTGCCATTGACTATTTTACTTGAGTTAGGTGGTGGCTTAGCGGTGTTATTTGGTCTGTTAACACGTACAACCGCTATTTTTACAGCAGTATTCACATTCTTAACTGCGATGCTGTTCCATACGAATTTCAGCGTTGAGCCAAACAGCTTAATGTTCATGAAAAATATGACCATTGCAGGTGGCTACATTCTGTTGGCTGTTACTGGTCCAGGTAAATTCAGTATCGACCATTTATTAAATAAAAAATGGTAATTAGACCCGACTTCCTCGCCTATACCTACCTATAGGCAGGGAGTCAGCAGTATCTTTATGTCAGAAGTACCCTCAAGTCCAACATCCTTATCCATAAGTTAAATGCCTTTGCACCTCTTGTCCGAGGTGCTTTTTTTTGCTTTATATCTGCTTCAGTCTTGGCTTTTTTTATTTTTACTTTCTTTTTGCTTTTCCGAATTGCCTCACGAGTGATCTCTAAATAATTCGAGTTGTAGCAAGGCGGCAAGTGAAGTTATCCCTAGGAGCATACATAAGTATGTGACTAGGGTAACTTTATGAAGCCAACACAGCTACAGCTTGAAGTATGACGAGATCAAGATCTAAATAGTTTGGGAATTTCTCGGAGGCACCACGACTTAGCCTCCCCCATACTATCGCGTCGCCACGCCATAATCATATTCGACTCATGACTAAATTCTGCCGCAACAACTTTCAGGCGCCCTTCCTTAATATCTTGCTCCACCAGCGGATATGGCATTGTTGCCACCCCTAGTCCTGCAATCAGCGCTTTACGTTTGTCTTCAATGCTCGATACCGTCAACCGTTGTTGTTTATCTAGCAATTGCACTGTGATCACCGGACGTTCGCGCGCCGTATCTGCCACCGCTATTCCACGGTATTTCACTCGAGTGGTTTCAGACAATGGCTCTGGCTCTTTATGAATCGGATGCGAAGGGCTCGCGACATAAATATGATTCAGGGTATATAACACTTTGGAGTTAATTTCCGAGGATGAGCGGAAATGCATATCGGGGGCAATCACAATATCCGCACGCCCAGATTCGAGCCGCTCCCATGCCCCGGCTAATACCTCCGTGATTAAAGAGAGCTGAGTGTCGGATTTTTCAGCCAGTTTATCGACCAATGGAAATAGCGATTCAGCCGGAACCAGCGCTTCACACACAATGGTCAGATGCGTTTCCCAACCTTTCGCTAATGCCTCTGCATCGGATGTCAGTTTATCTGCTGCTTCAAGTAACACTCGACCACGCTCTAATAGCATGCGCCCGACATTGGTAAACTTTGTTCGATGTCCTGAACGGTCAAACAAAATGACATCCAGTTCCTCTTCTAACTTCTGCATGGTATAGCTTAATGCTGAAGGCACACGACCTAATTCCTCTGCCGCTGCTGCGAAACTGCCACGCCGATCGATTGCATCCATCACCCTTAACGACTCAAGTGTTAATGCTCTCTCTTTGCTCATGATGTATCTCTTTCAGGAAATTTGAATAATGGAAACAGATTAACTGGCTAACAATTCAACGTCCAGATATTTATTATAACAATATATTACTGGCTATATATTTTGAGTGAGGGTTAACCATTATGATGAATTTGAGATCAGTTAACCATTGTGGGAAAGCAGACTACGGTTGGTTACAAGCTCGCTATACCTTTTCGTTTGGACACTATTTTGATCCAGACTTAATGGGATTCAAAACTTTGAAAGTGCTAAATCAAGAAGTGCTTGCGCCCAATAGCGCGTTTCAACCAAGAGTTTATCCTCACGTTGATATTGTGAATATTATCCTGCAAGGACAAGCTGAATACCGTGATAATTTAGGCAACACCGTCAGCGCAAAAGCGGGAGAATGTGTGAGTTTCTCTCCTCGCCCTGACCTCAGTTACAGTGAGCATAATATCAGTGAGACGACGCCATTAACACGGCTTCAACTGTGGTTAAATGCCTGTCCTCAGCAGGAATCTATGCCACCACAAAAATTGATGTTAGCGGAGAAAGATTCCAAACTGATTGCTTCACCAGAGGGAGATGAAGATAGCTTACAGCTTCGCCAAAAAATTTGGATAAGCCAGATTTATCTTGAACCTCATGAATCAAAAACTATCCTATTACGGGGTAAAAACGCCTATTTGCAATCTATTCATGGCGGTTTACTGGTAAAAGGAAAAGAGGGGCAATCTCTTTCGATGAATTGCAATGATGGGCTGTTTATTCAGGATGAAAATATTCTGACCTTTACCGCTGAGAAACCATTTAGAGGTTTATTGATCGACTTGGGAGAGTCCCTTTAAGGAATTTTTAGGCAGGAAAAAAGAGTTTATGACTAAAATGGTCCAAAATTTGCGAATAGATTCGCAAAATTCATCATTTATATTTCCGCTATCCTAATACCACTGTGATAGAGTCCAGCCATAAGAGAGTTAAAAGACCATCCGTTTTCTAACTCCGAACTTTATTTTTGATTTTAAAGGGGTTCTTGTGGCTTTGTTCATTTTGCAGCGACACAATCAAATTTTCTCTCGGATCCTCAATGAGGTTGTCCCTCAAGATGAATTAGCGAAAAACTTTTCGGTTTCTACACGAACCATTCGTTCTGATATCAATGAAATCAACGAATTAATTAAAGATTATAGTGCCCATATTGTGTATGAGCGCGGTCGTGGCTATCAATTAAAAATCGAAAATGCAGAGGCTTTTGCCGCCTTTACCAAGCAAAATGATAAACATGGTCAGATCCCCCGTACGAGCAAAGAGCGCATTGATGCGCTCTTACTCAAGCTCTTAATGCTATCACTCCCCGTCAAGCTCGATGATATCGCGGAAGAGTGGTTTGTCAGCCGCAGCACTATCCAACAAGATATGGGCGCAGTAAGAGAGCATCTTCACCGCTATCAGGTTCAACTGGAAAGTATTCCACACCAAGGAATTCGTCTCAATGGAAGTGAGTGGGCAATTAGGGCCTGCATGACTGAAGCATTATGGCGGCAATTCAGCGAACAAATCACCCCCGACCTCGCAACCTTCTACCCTGAAAGTCTTGATAATCTGGATTTAACCTACATTAATAAAGTGGTTCATAACAGTTTGAATCGCTTTGATATCCGCATCAGCAATGAGGGTCATCTTTACCTTGTTTTTAACTGTGCAGTGACTATTTTGCGCATTACCCGAGGTCATGAACTCAATAGCAGCGTGAAAAATGAAGAATCCGAAGAGGTCATCAACCAAGCCTGCGATGAAATTTCCAAAGGGCTGATTTATTTTCTGGGTAATGATTTATCTTCCGCTGAGCTGAGTTTTTTACATGATCAAATTATCGCGCAGCGCATCAGTAACCAACATACATCTTCGCAGAAACACAGCCAGCACAACGAACTATCTGAGTATATTTTAAATTATATCAATGACTTGTATAACTACGATCTGCGTAATGATGAAAAGCTGAAAAAAGATTTAAATACCCACCTTGCCGCCTTAATTACTCGGCTCCAATACCATATATCTACCCCAAATCCGCTCCTGTCAGATATCAAGCAGTATTATCCGTTTGCCTATGATGTCACGTTGAGTGCGTTAACCAGTGCAAGCAAACAGTTGCTTCCACACCCAATCAATGAAGATGAATTGGGCTACTTGGCGGTGCATATCGGCGTTAGTCTTGAACGCAATTATGGGGCAGGGTCTGCACGCCAAACGGAAGTGCTCGTAGTGACCGATGCGGGTAACTCCACATTTCGTGTCGTGGAATCTAAAATCATGCGGGAATTTCCGCAGCTGAAATTTAGCCGTGGACTCACCTTGCAAGAGTACGAATCTCTGGATGAGATAACGGAAGACTTTGTGATCACCACCGTACGGATTTCCGAGAAAAATAAACCCGTTATTAAAATTGCGCCATTCCCGACACCTTACCAGCTTGAACAAGTGGGCCGCTTAGCGATGGTGGATCAGACCCGTCCCTATATTATTGAGCGCTTCTTCGATGAACGTTTCTTTATGGTTATCAATGAAAAAATTAGCCAAGAAGAGTTATTCCAAACGGTCTGCCATAAATTACAACAAGACGGCTATGTCACTGCCGATTTTTATCCGTCATTGCAGGAGCGAGAATCCATTGTCTCTACGCTACTCGGTGAAGGCATTGCGCTACCTCACTCCTTAGGGTTACTCGCCAATAAAACGGTTGTGACAACCATCCTTGCCCCAAAAGGCATCGAGTGGAACAAAGAAACCAAAGAAAACGCCTATGTCATTTTCTTACTGGCAATCAGTAAAACGGACTATGAAGAAGCCATGGCAATTTATGACCTATTTGTTACTTTCGTCAAAGAAAAAACAACACGACGCCTCATTAATGTTAAAAACTTCAATGAGTTCCAAGCGATAGCCAAAGACAGCCTGGCTCGAATTGTGTGATTTCAATGAGTTTCCACTTCCTTGCGGAAAAAGGGAAGTGGGCACTGTTTACGTGATCCTAACCACAACTCCATCAAATGATTTTTAGTCTAATTCATCCATTTCATGCATAAAATAGGTAAGTGGAAGTGAAAATTTCCACTCTACGTATGTTTCCATTTATTCATTTCCACTTTTATTACACCCTCCAAACATCATTTCCAGATTTCAAAAAATCAATCTAATTTATTGAATTTAAATATCTTTAATCTTTTAATCATAATTAGCCCCTACTTTTTGTCCCTCATAATGCATAACATTTTCCAGTTAACTTCCTTTTAGACCAAAAAATAGCCTCAAATCGTCCGTTTATGCTTCCGAATTATTTCCACTTAGAACTGGAAATTCCCTGTCTGCAAAAACAATAAAGAAGCGACTAAGGTATTAGCATGAATAAATGAAGTTACATGATTTGAAATATTATCTTGGATTTTAAATAGTTATGAATGAATCAGTTGTAGTTTTCAAAATGTTAGAGGACGACCTTGATGTTCAACAGGTCACACACAAACTGCTAGCAGTGATTACTGACTGGCTCAAACAGGAGGGTTGCTACACCACAGATGTACAGCAGCAGATGTTGGAGTCTCATCTACGTGCCATGGTTGATAGAGCCAAAACTGGCGAAGCCTTACCGGAAGTGGATATTAGCTTGTTTGATGAAATCTCGGCACATTCGATTGCATTAGCACAACGAGTCGTCGATACACTTCCGGGACTTGCACCAGAAGAGACTTACTTGCTTTCAGTCCACTTTGAAGTTGCCCGTTCTAATGATTAATTTTTAGCATTAAATTTTTTGGAGAATATTTTATGAAACAGATAGTTATTGTTATTGGCGATCGTTTAGGTAAAGGGCAAAAAGTGGCTGCTGGCGTTGAAACCGCGGGTGGAAAAGCCATTGTCGTACCCGGCGTCGCTGCCGATATGAAACTCGGGGATGTGATGAACCAAGAGCAAGCAGACCTGGGCATTTCATTCTGTGGAAGCGGTGGCGCAGGCGCTATCACCGCTCAAACTAAATATGGCTATAAAGCACGTTATGGTATGCGTTCGATTGAAGAAGGAGAAACCGCAATTGCAGAGGGCTGCAATGTATTAGGTTTCGGTTTTATGGACAAGGAAGAGTTAGGCGAGCGCTTAGTCAAAGCTTTTAATAAAAAATACGGCAACGCTTAATGAAAAAATCTATCGAAACGACAGTACGGGTGACAGGGCAAGGCGATACCAAGCAAAAAGCCATTGCGGACGCCTTAAATTCGATTCAAAAAACCGTACTTAAGAACAGCACCGACATTATCCTGCGGATAGAACCAAAGGATGTTGAGGTTATTAGTGCTCACTCTCATTCGCGGACAGAAAAATTTCTTTTTCTCTTTTTGCCACGCAAACGTGAACATTTTCGTGTTGTACTCGACGTTTCGCTGGATGTCACCTTACTTTCTGTCAACGAAATTCCATTTACAGAACAATAAAAGCAATCAGGTCTGGAGTAAATTCCATGAGTGAAACTGCATCTTTCTTAGAAATATTGGGCATGTCCCTTATCATCGGCGGTCTTTGCGGCTTCGGTTTAGGCGCAGGGGCAGCACGTATGTTCCACGCGCCAACCATACAAGGTATGGGTGCATTCCGTACACTTGGTGAATTAAACGCATGTGAAGGCGACCCTGCATCACACTTCTCGTTCGGCTTAGGCTTCTTCTTCAACGCATGGGCATCTTCTGTCGCTGCGGGTGCATTCACCCAAGATGTTGACCATCGTATTATTCCTAACTGGGGCGCCGCAGCGCTACTGACCAAAAATCGCAGTGTGGCAGACACTCTGCATAACCCGAAAAAAATGGCGATTGCCTGTGCCATTATTGGGGCATTGGTGGTCGCCTTCTTAAATACCACAGCATCTGCGGTACCCGCAGCACTGCAAACTACCGCGATTAACGTACTTGTACCGGCAGCTAACTTACTGGTTAACACCGTGATGCCTGTCATTTTCTGGTTAGCCGCAATGGATGCTGGTCGTCGCTCTGGTTTCTGGGCAACCTTATTCGGCGGTTGTGCTCAATTAATCATGGGTAACGCAATCCCTGGTTTAGTGTTAGGGATCTTGATTGGTAAAGGCGTGGATGACAATGGCTGGAACCGTATCACGCGTACCATGATGATCACCGTTGTTCTGCTGTTCGTTCTCAGTGGTTTCTTCCGTGAATTTGACCTGAAGATGATCACCTCTTTCAACTTAGACAAACCACTGTGGCTTGAATATGTCCACGGACTGCTGAGCGGGAAATAATCATGACAACTGAAATTAATAAACAAGACTTTTGGTACGCAGAATGGTCCTTTCCTATCTTTGTTGGCTTGTTATCTGCTGGGATCTTCGCAGGTACGCACATGTATGTGGTGTACGGCTTCGGTGCTTTTAACGAAGTGGCTTTTGTCGCCATGTTACGCGCCGGGCTAGATACTGGAGTTTACGGGGCGGTTGCCGCCTTTGGTGCCAGTTTCCTGTTTGCTCGGATCATAGAAGGGTCATTAGTGGGGATTTTAGATATCGGTGGTGCACTACAAACCGGTATTGGCTTAGGTGTTCCAGCCCTCTTTTTAGCGGCTGGCTGGGATATCTTAGTCACTAACTTTTGGATCTCCCTGCTCACGGGCTTATTCCTCGGTGTACTTATCGGCTTAATTATTGTTTTTGCTCGTAAGTTTACCATTGCCCAAGCTAACTCCACATTTGGCGCAGATGTCATGATGGGCGCGGGTAACACCTCCGGTCGTTTTTTAGGTCCATTGATTATATTGGCAGCGATGGCGGCATCGATTCCAATTGGTATTGGTGCACTGATTGGCTCACTGATTTTCTATGTATGGCAAAAACCTGTCGCCGGTGGCGCTATCTTAGGCGCGATGTTATTTGGGTATTTCTTCCCACTCGCAGCTTAATAGCATTTAGAACAAATGCGACGGTTTGCATCACTTAGAACAAACACTTGAGCATACTCTAAATAATTCAAGCTGCAGCTAGGCGGCAAGCGACGATATCCCTAGGAGCATACATAAGTATGTGACTAGGGTAGCGGAAGAGCAGCCAACAACGCTGCGGTTTGAAGTATGACGAGTATGACTATAAAGAAGGTAATCATGTATTCTCTAATCATCAAACAGGGCAAGCGTATCGATGGTTCAATTATCGATATTCTAATCAAAGACGGAAAAATCGAAGCTGCGGGCCCTGAGCTTTCCCACAATCAGCAAGCTGAGAAAATTATTGATCTTGAAGGAAAGCGATATGTTAGCGCTGGATGGATAGATTCTCACGCCCACTGTTTTGCAGAGTCACCGATTTACTTCGATGAACCTGATCTCGCCGGTGCTGCTGGCGGTGTCACTTCACTAGTTGATGCGGGCAGTGTGGGAGCTGATGATATTGATCGGTTTTATCGGTTAACCACTCAATCCAAAACCAACGTCTTCTCACTGCTGAATATTTCGCGCATTGGCATTATTGCTCAGAATGAGCTGTCCAATATGGACAATATCGATGATGCGAGTTTCCAAGCCGCACTTGAGCGCCACCCAAGCTTTGTGGTTGGTATGAAAGCAAGAATGAGTAAAAGTGTGGTAGGCGAAAATGGTATAGCGCCGCTGATTAAAGCCAAAGAAATGCAGAAGAAACACGCGCTTCCGCTAATGGTACATATTGGAAACAACCCACCTAATATTGATGACGTTGCCGACCTACTCACTCGTGGCGATATCATCACCCACTGTTTTAATGGCAAACCTAATAAAATTTTAGGGGATGATGGCTATCTGAAACCGTCCATTGCCCGAGCATTAGCCCGCGGCGTGATCCTCGATGTCGGTCACGGTGGCGAAAGTTTTAGCTTTAAAGTGGCAGAACAAGCCATGCGCATCGGGACTTACCCCGACATTATTAGTTCCGATATTTATCACCGCAACCGAGTGAATGGTCCCGTGTATAGCCTCGCTTTTGTGATGACTAAATTCCTGTGTATGGGATTCAGCGCGGAACAAGTTTTACGCTGCGTAACCGAAAAAGCCGCTGATTTACTGTCTCTTCCAGCCAAAGGTTATTTAAGACCGGGCTTTGATGCAGACATTACCTTATTTGACCTGAAAGAAGAACCCACTGAGCTGACAGATGCAGAAGGGGAACACCGTATCGGAACACATCGTTTTGTGCCGGTTGCTGCCATCGTCGGTGGAAAACATATTATTCCTGCGCAAGGTGAAACCGAACATGCAATCAATCTATGAAAAATATCAATTAAAACACGTCATCAATGCATCGGGTCGAATGACTATTCTGGGCGTTTCGACTCCGACACCAGAAGTGGTAGAACGCGTCACTTATGGATTGAATCACTATTTTGAAATTAAAGATTTAGTGAACAAAACTGGGGAATACATCGCTCAGCTATTAAATGTTGAGTCGGCTGTCGTCGTTTCCTGTGCATCCGCAGGTATTGCCCAAGCCGTCGCCGCTGTTATTGTTCAAGATGATGATGACCTCCTTTTGAACTTACACTCCTCAAGCAAATCAGTTCCTCGCGAAATTATACTGCCTAAAGGACATAACGTGAATTTTGGTGCCCCCGTAGACACCATGGTCACCTTAGGCGGCGGTAAAGTCATTGAAGCTGGCTTTGCTAATGAGTGCAGCGCGGCACAACTCGCGGCAAAAATCACCCCCCAAACCGCCGCAATTTTGTATATCAAATCCCACCATACTGTGCAAAAGAGCATGTTAACGGTTGCTGAAGCCGCCAAAGTGGCCCATGCCCACCAGCTTCCATTGATTGTCGATGCAGCAGCAGAGGAAGACTTAACGACATATTACCAAGCCGGTGCCGACCTCGTTATTTATAGCGGTGCCAAGGCAATTGAAGGTCCGACCAGTGGCTTGGTAATCGGTAAAAAACAGTATGTTGAATGGGTTAAACGCCAATCTCAAGGGATTGGTCGAGCCATGAAAGTGGGTAAAGAAGGTATTCTCGGATTAACGCTAGCTATCGAACAATATCTCACTGCGACCAAAGAAACCGGCGCAGAGATGGTTAGCCGTATGAATAAATTCCTTGACGATTTAAATGGAATTTCAGGAATTTCAGCGCGCATCGTTTGGGATTCCGCTGGACGCGATATCGCCAGAGCCGAGATCAGTTTTGATGAAAAAGCGATTGGCAAAACGACCTATCAAATTATGGCTGATTTAAAGCAAGGCGATACGGCAATTTATTTCCGTGAATATAAAGCGAATGAAGGCAAAGTTGAAGCTGATATTCGTAGCGTTAGCACCGAACAACTCGATGTTATTTCGCAAAAAATTCGTCGATTAGTAGAAGGAATTTAAAATGAAGTTATCACCTAATTTTTACCATGACCGAGTGTGCTTAAACGTCTTAGCAGGGAGTCATCAAAACGCCAAAGATATCTATACCGCTGCGGAAAGCTTTGTGGTTGTTGGCGTGTTATCCAAAAATTACCCTGATCTTGAAAGCGCTATTGCGGATATGAAAATTTACGCCAAAGAAGTGGATAATGCCTTGTCTGTGGGATTAGGCGCGGGCGATCCGAATCAATCCACCATGGTGTCTCTGATTTCAAAAGAAGTTCAACCACAACATGTGAATCAAGTGTTTACGGGAGCCCCCATTAGCCGTGCGTTATTGGGACAAAATGAAACTTTTGTGAATGCGTTGATTTCCCCAACTGGCACTGTTGGTATGGTGAAAATTTCAACGGGACCATTAAGTTCCCAAGCGCCGGATGGCATCGTCCCGATTGAAACAGCCATCATGATGCTCAAAGATATGGGCGCAGATTCTGTGAAGTTCTTTAATATGCAGGGCTTAAAACATATCGAGGAATATAAAGCGATCGCCAAAGCATGTGCCGAGTTTGATTTTTCTTTAGAACCAACGGGCGGTATTGATTTGGATAATTTTGCTGAAATTTTACAGATTGCTCTTGATGCTGGCGTGAAGAAGATTATTCCCCATATTTATAGCTCTATCATCGATAAAGCTACCGGCAATACTCGCCCTGAAGATGTACGCCAGTTATTGCAAATGGTTAAACAAGCCGTTAACTAATACGGCAGCAAGCTGCAAATAAGAAAATAAATCTAAGCGAGAGATTAAAGTCTAGTCCATTACCACAATAAAAAAGCAACAATGCCCCACTCATTTTTCATGCTGTGGGGCATTTTTTATTTTGAATTAATGACTTATCATTTTAGCGTTCGGTATAATGTGAAACCAATAGCTATCGGGTACTGGGCTATCCCAAACGCCCATGTAAACTGCAACACCAATCATCAAAAATAATATGCTGAGCGTCAAAACGGCCATTAACACTCCTGATAATGAACGTTGATGTTTTTGAGTCGGAGTGTGTAGTGAAAAAGTCAATGTTGATGCAACAGGGCATGATTCAACGCATGTCATGCATCCCGTACACTCGACCGTTCTGACCTTAATTAATTGATCAACAGGGATCCGTGATGGGCAATTTTTGGCACATTTCCCACAATCAATACAACTTTCCGCATTGCGGTGAATTTTAAACGGTGAGAATAAAGAGAATAGCCCCAATAATGCGCCGTAAGGGCATAGATAACGGCACCAAGCGTTACGAATAAATAAGCTAATCACCACAAGAACGCAAACAGTGATAAGGGAAGCACTACTAATATAACGAAAGAAATCGAGCATTTTGACATCAATAATGATCCCGTAAGGTGACATCATAAAGTATTGGATCATCTGTGCAGGCATTGATAGCGAGATATAGAGGAAGAAGACTAATAATAGGTATTTTAATCCTCTTAGGGGAATATCGAGCCATTTAGGGACTTTGATTTGAAAACGAAAAAGTTTCTGCCCTATTTTCCCCGTGTATTCCGATATCGTTCCTATTGGACACATCCATGAACAGAATGCTTTTTTCAGTAATAAGCTAATGATAATAAAAGAAGCCAAAAGAAACATCGATGCGGCATGAATTGGCGGTAATCCCCCCATTTCGATAGTGTATTTTAAGTTCATTAATCCCGCGATAGGCAGCCAACCTTCAATACCGCCTGGGCGAGGAAGGTAAAATGTCATTCCTCCGGTTTCGTAATAACGCACCCAATAATAGAACGTGATGCCAATATAAATATTGATCGCCAATAGCGTGATTTGCACAGCTTTCCGCCACGTCGACGCATTACGCCAATCATTCCAAGGGAGTTTTCCGCCAACGGTACCAGAACGACGTGGATATCGTATTGATGTTTTTTTTATCATTTCCGCCCAGCTCTTTAACATGCATTTTAAATACTATTATTGTATTTAAGTCCCCAGCACACATATTGATTTGTATCACTGCCTTGCGATGTTGACGGTGGATATGGCGTATTGATAGGAAAATGTGCAAATGAAAGATAATAAGCTCAGATTTTTTCTAAATAGTTAGTGTAGTAACAAGGCAGCAAAATGAAGACAACGCGGGGAGCATACGCAAGTATGTGACTAGGATTAGTGGGGGTAGCCAACACCATTACATCATCAAATATGACATGAAAATTTTTTCTAAATAATTCAAGGTGTGCCAAGGCGGCAAAATGAGCCATTTTCACACAAAGATAGCCCCTAGGAGCATACACAAGTATGTGACTTGGGTTGACGAGTGAAGCCAACGCAGTCACAACTTGAAGTATGACGAAAAAATGGGAGTTGGTCGGTAAGCCGGGTTCTGTCGTGGACAACCATTCATCTAGGCCAGCACTTGCGCACTGGCTCCAGCAACCTACCCGAGTTCAATGCGGGCCGCACCATATGAACCCCTATTTGGTCTTGCTCCGGGTGGAGTTTACCATGCCACGAACTGTTGCCAGTCGCGCGGTGCGCTCTTACCGCACCCTTTCACCCTTACCTGATCCTGTAAACAGGCCATCGGCGGTTTGCTCTCTGTTGCACTTGTCGTAGGCTCGCGCCTCCCAGACGTTATCTGGCACCCTGCCCTATGGAGCCCGGACTTTCCTCCCCTCTACCCGTCTCCCGAAGGGACTACGATAAAGCAGCGGTTGTCTGACCAACTCCGCGGCGAATTATAGGCACTTTGTGATAGCTTGTACAGACTCTATAGCAGGCAATTTACGTCAAAACCTACACTTGAATAAAATTTACTCGTCGTCTTGCTGGTCAAGCATCAATTTGTATAACTGGTTTTTCTTCAGACCGTAAATTTCTGCGGTAATTGCCGCTGCTTTTTTCGGTGGTAACTCTTTTTGTAGCAAACCTAAAGTACGAAGAACATCTGGCGTAATCGCTGATTCATCATTTTGGGGCTTATACCCTTCTACTATCAGCACCATCTCACCGCGATGGCGATTTTCATCTTCTTTGACCCATGCAAGTAACTCCCCAACAGGTCGCCCTTCAATAGACTCCCATGTTTTGGTCAATTCTCGCGCTAAAACCACGCGACGCTCTGGTCCCCATACTTCCACCATGTCTGCTAAACTGTCTAATAAACGGTGAGTGGATTCATAAAAAATCAGCGTGCGAGTTTCTTGCTCTAAAGATTGCAGAACGTCTTTACGTCCCTTGGTTTTGGCGGGCAAGAAACCTTCATAGCAAAAACGATCTGAAGGTAAACCTGCGGCTGACAACGCCGTAATTGCCGCACACGCCCCCGGTAGAGGGACAACTCGAATACCAGCTTCACGGCAGCGGTTGACTAAATGATAGCCAGGATCATTAATTAAAGGTGTACCTGCATCCGAGACTAATGCGATACTATCTCCTTGTTGAAGCTTACTAATTAATTGATCTGCTTTTTGCTGCTCGTTATGATCGTGTAGCGCAAACATGCGCGCATTGATGGCAAAATTCTGTAATAGAATGCCTGAATGCCTTGTGTCTTCCGCAGCAATTAGGTCAACATGTTTAAGCACATCCAACGCACGTTGCGTGATATCTCCCATGTTACCAATTGGGGTAGGCACAATGTAAAGCGTGGATGCCATAACCACTGCTTGATTAGGTTGATTCATTGTTTCATCCGAATAGCCGGTTTAAAATTAAGCAATTGAAAAATACACCATTGGATACAGTATGCGTCCTTCAATTTTTTTGCATTTGAAAAAAAGATTACTCTGCACTGCGATGTTGTCGACTTTGGCATTAACTGGATGCCAAATCGAATCCTCGACAACCACGACCGCAACTCAGCAGCCTAGTGTTTCTGACGCCAGCCATTACCAGTCCATTATCGATGCTGCTCAAGGCAAACCATCAATGGATGTCCTGCGCGTTTATATTAGCCAAGAGCCTTTATTAACCGATCCGGCACAACATCAAGCGAATATTGATTCTCTGTGGCTGATGTTAACACAAATAAAGCCAGAACAGATTCAAGGAATCGAAGCTGACGAAAATATTCTACTGGGTTGGGTCGACCTGCTGGATATCTACCAAAATAATAAAGATGACCCAGAAGCACTACGCACTGGCATCGACGATTGGAAAACCCGTTACCCACATAACCCTGGGGCAAAAAATCTCCCGACAGCATTAGTGCAAGGTACTATTACTAAAGTCGGCGCCAATCCACGTATTGCACTATTTTTGCCAATGAGCGGACAAGGGCAAGTTTTTGGTCAAGCTATCATGCAAGGCTTCCTTGATGCACAAAAAGGCCTGCCGTCATCCCCAATCTCTCAAGAGTCTACTGCACCTGCCGCATCACAAGGCTCAGGGAATGATGTGCTCGATCAGATTTACCAAGAAGTTGCCGCTACGGTGAATGAAAATGCGAATACTGAAGTTGCTTCATCAACCGTCAGTATTGACGCAGTTCCGACCAATACTCAAAGCGTTAAAGTCTTTGATACTCAAGGTAAGGCTATGCCGCAGTTAGTCGCTCAAGCGACCTCTGAAGGTTATAACTTAATTGTTGGTCCATTACTGAAATCAGACGTTCAAGCTATTGCTCAAATGAACGCGCCAGTAAATATTTTGGCACTGAATGAATTAGACGCAAACCAATTACAGCCTCGTGCCAATCTCTGTTATTTCTCTTTATCCCCTGAAGATGAAGCGAAAAATGCCGCTAACCAAATGAGATTAGAGGGTAAACAAATGCCTTTAGTCTTAGTGCCCGCGTCACCATTTGGTGACCGTATCGCAAAAGCCTTTGCCGAAGAGTGGCAAGCAAAAGGTGGCGGGACTGCATTAATGCAAACATTTGGTTCTACTGCATCTTTAAAAGAATCGATCAACCGAGGTCAAGGGATCCGCATGACGGGAACCCCAATTAATGTTTCTACGCAAGGCGTGGAACAAGAAAACGGTAGCATTGATGCGGTCTATATCGTGGCAACACGCGATGAGTTAACCCTTGTCAAACCGATGATAGAAATGGCAATTAGCTCTCGCCAGCGCCCGGCTTTATATGCAAGTTCACGCAGTAACCAAGGAAATTCGAACGCGGATTACCGCTTTGAGATGGAAGGTGTGAAATTCAGTGAAGTGCCATTACTCGCAGGTGCAAACAACAATCTACGCAAACAAGCACAAGGTAAAGTGAATAATGACTATTCTCTATTCCGCCTGTATGCAATGGGGATTGATGCATGGTCACTGGCAAATAACTACGATAACCTACAAAACAATGGTCAGTTCCGTGTTAATGGGGCATCAGGTATGTTAAGTGTGCACGAAAACTGTGTGATTTACCGCGAATTACCTTGGTTGCAATTCAAGCAAGGACAAGTTAAGCCGGCACAATAACATGAACTAGGCAGCCTTACCGCTGCCTAATTTTCAGACAAGGATGTCATGAAAACAGTAGAAAAATCATTAAAATGGTTAACTGGTAAATACTACGAAAACCAAGCGCTCTCCTATTTAAAACAGCAAGGACTGACCTTTGTAGCACGTAATGTCCGAAATCGTGCAGGCGAAATCGATTTAATCATGCGAGATAAATCGAGCTGGGTATTCGTAGAAGTCCGTTTTCGCAAGAATAGTCATTACGGAGATGCACTTTTATCAGTAAACTGGCACAAACGCAGAAAAATATTGGCAACCGCGCAATATTGGCTTGCTCAACAACAACAAAGTTTTGAAACAACACCTTGCCGCTTTGATATCTGTGCGATCACCGGCAAACAGTTTCAGTGGATTCAAAACGCATTTAATCTCAGTGAACAGGAATATAAGTAAGTGCTAGATAGAATAAAAGTTTGCTTTACTGAAAGCATTCAAACTCAGATTGCTGCTGCAGAAGCCCTGCCTGATGCTATTTCTCGAGCTGCGATGATGATGGTGCAGTCACTGCTTAATGGTAATAAAATTTTGTGTTGTGGTAATGGCGCATCCGCAGCAACAGCACAGCGTTTTGCTGCCAGTATGATCCACCGTTTTGAAACTGAGCGCCCAAGCTTGCCCGCACTCGCGCTAAATACAGACAATACGGTACTGACTGCAATTTCAGGCAGTAAACAGCCCACCGAAATCTATGCGAAACAAGTAAGAGCTCTGGGGCAGCATGGTGATGTGCTAATGGCTATCTCAACCCACGGTAACAGCGCCGATATTATTAAAGCCGTAGAAGCCGCAGTGACTCGCGATATGACTATCGTGGCGCTAACAGGCTATGATGGTGGTGAGCTTGCTGGTCTTTTAGGACCACAAGATGTTGAAATTCGTATTCCATCCCAGCATAGTGTCAGAATTCAAGAGGTGCACTTACTCACTGTCAATTGTCTGTGTGACCTTATCGATAACACGCTCTTTCCTCATCAGAACGACTAAGGAGACAAAATGCGATTACTCCCGATTTTTGCCATAATGTTTAGTGCAGTTCTTTTACAAGGTTGTATTGGTGCAGCCGTCGTAGGTACGGCAGCAGTTGCGACCAAAAGCGCGACAGACCCGCGCTCTGTTGGTCAACAAGTTGATGATGGTACGTTAGAAGCTCGTGTCAGCGGTCAGCTCAATAAAAATAAAGATATCACCAATAATTCCCGCATCATCGCAACAGCCTATAAAGGCAATGTGTTGTTGACGGGTCAATCTCCCGATATGTCATTGGCAGACAAAGCCAAACAAATCGCCAGCAACGTTGATGGTACTGAAAAAGTCTATAACGAGGTACGTCAAGGTCAGCCTGTTGACTTAGGTACAGCGTCTAAAGACACATGGTTAACCACAAAGGTGAAATCCAAGATTTTAGCCAGTGATGAGGTGAAATCTGGCAGCGTTAAAGTGATTACTGAGAATGGGGAAGTCTTCTTATTAGGCGTACTCACTCAACAAGAAGGTGCTGCAGCGGCAAAAATTGCAAGTGAAACAGATGGCGTTCGTCGAGTAACGACAGCATTTACTTATCTCAATTGATTATAATTAGTAACCTATTGTGACAAAAAGCCAAGCCATGAAGTCAAATTCATGGCTTTTTTCTTATTCCTCACCGATATCGTTATTTTTCAGATAATTCCTATCTCCTAATAAGCTCATCTGATTCAGTATCCACGCCTGCCTTCTCAAAACATACGAAGATGGATTTTTTACATGGAATCTATGAGGATTAGGTAAAACGGCAGCTAAAAGTGCAGCCTCCTGCCGAGAAAGCTTACTAGCAGGCTTATTGAAGAATTTATTTGCAGCCTCTTCCACACCAAAAACACCCTCACCAAACTCTGCAATATTAAGATAAACAGTCAGTATTCTGGTTTTTGACCACATCAACTCCATAATAGGTGTCATAGCTGTCTCAATCCCTTTTCTTAACCAGCTCCTTCCATCCCATAACCATAGGTTTTTCACTGTTTGCTGAGAGATTGTAGAAGCCCCTCTAACTGTCTGTTTATTACTCGAATTATGCTTATATGCACGTTCAATCGCATTCAAATCAAATCCCCAATGATGTGGAAAATTTTGATCTTCTGAGGCAATGACAGCGAGATAAATATAGGGAGATATCTGTTTCTCACCAACCCAAGCCGAATGAGAAACATAAGAAAAATTAAAGTTTAGCCATGCAGAAAGTTGTCTTTCGACCATCACTGCAGAAAAGGGGACGGGTATAAATTTGAAGATCACAACAGAGACTAACCAGAGGGCAAGTAATGAAAGTGTGATCTTCTTTAACCAATACCACAAGCGAGAAACAAACTTTTGCATTGGATTAACTACGCCATTTCTAATACTTTCTCAACCAGCTTATTGATACCGACATTTGCCTCAGCAATAGATTGAGCCAGCATATAAGCAGGTGTTGTAACAACTTTGTTATTTTCATCTACCACAATGTTATCAACGGTACACTCCACATGCTGCCCCCCCATCTTTTCAATTTGGGCAATCGTTTCAGTATCATTGCCAATTGTCAGTTTCACTGATGTATTTAACATCTTTGGTAGCATGACAGGAGCAATACACATCAGCCCTAGCGGCTTTTTCTGTTGGTGCATGACCTGCACTAAACTTAATAGTTGTTTATTAATTTCACATTCACTGCCTTTGGTCGCAAAATTACATAAATTTTTCGCCACACCAAAACCACCAGGAATTATAAGGGCATCTAGCTTAGAGGGGTCAGCTGATGATAAAGGCGCTATTTTCCCACGAGAAATACGCGCAGACTCTTCAATTTGGTTACGAGTTTCTGTTTTTAATTCACCATTAACATGATTAATTACAGTAGCTTGGCCTTCATCTGGCGCAAAAAAGTGAACTTCTGCATTATTTTTGCTTAAAGCAAGTATAGTTAGCACTGATTCATGAATCTCACTTCCATCAAAAACACCACAGCCACTTAAAATTACCGCAATTGATTTCATATCTTCGTCCTTTTGTAGTAAATTACTCCCCAGAGCGAAAGCAGACAAACATCAATCTTCATCACAGATTTTAATGAATCTTGTAACAGGTTCGCTAAATTTTGGTATCTTGATAACGTCTGAGTCGTGACAAATAGATTTTAATGATTCGCCTAAGATAAAAATTATAAGCGAATCAATGATTTCCCTGGTGTTGGCGCAGTATTCGCGCACCCCAACTTAGGTTGGGGTTATTTTTTTGTACGACCATCCACCCAGTTTCTTAATGTTTCTATATCTGACTTCCAATCCTGTTTTAACTCATCCACCCACTCTTGCACGTTGTCCCACCACGCTGGTAATTCAGGGGATTGAATCTGCTGAGCGAGTTTCTGTAAATTTTTGAGTCCAACCGAACCTGCCGCGCCTTTAATTTTGTGAGCTTCCTCAACAATTCCCTTCTGATCCTTAGCCACCATATTAGAATCGAGAATGGCTAAATATCCCGGCAGCATTTTTTCAAACACTTCTAAGCCGTCATAAATCAGTTTTGGTCCCACTAATTCAATGTATTGCTCTAACATTTCGCAATCTAAAATAGATTCATCAACCTCTGCCATATCCACTTGCTCCTCATGCTGATCATTTGAAGATGCATTTTCACCCCAGAACTGCTCAATCACGTGAGTCAGTGCAGGTACTGATAATGGTTTGCTCAGAACGCCATCCATTCCTGCGTCAAAGTACTCTTTTTTGTCTTTGAGTACGTTAGCTGTCAACGCAATTAATGGCGGTAAATCTTCCTTATCATATTGTTGTTTAAGCTGTTTAGAGATATCGAATCCAGTCATATCTGGGAGTTGAATATCTAATAGGACTAAATCATATTCTCCAGGTGCGAACATCTCTAAGGCATCTTTACCTGTCATTGCAACATCAACCGTATTGCCAAGATTCTCTAGCACAGAACACGCCACAACCACATTTAGTTCAATATCTTCTACTAGTAAGATATGAAGGGCTGGTAACGGATAATCATCATTATCCTGTTGCTGTTCTTCGATTTCAGCCTCAACTTCAGGGGCGATAATCGACAGTGTGAATGTGGAACCTTGCCCTATGTCACTTTCTACGCGAATATCGCCACCCATACTTTGTGCTAACCTACGGGATACAGAAAGTCCAATCCCCGTTCCCGTTGCTGGACGTCCGCCAGCAGAATCTCGCACTTGATAGTACATCGCAAAGATTTTATCTAATTCATCTTTTGGAATACCAATTCCACTGTCTTTCACTTGGAAAATCAGTTTATTGTCAGCTTCTCGCCAAATGCTCAGTTTCACTTCACCTTTTTGAGTGAATTTCACCGCATTGCCGATCAAATTCCACAAGATTTGGCGTAAACGAGTGCCATCAGTCAGAATTGTTTTAGGCAGACCGTGCGCGACATCCATGACAAACTTCAGACCTTTCGGCTGAACCAGTAATCCACTGAGATTTTCTAAATCATTGACAAATTCAGGCAGCATCACAGGTTGGTTATCCAATTGAACTTTGCGACGCTCGATTTTATCCATCTCAATCACGTCATTAAAAATATTCCCTAACGTCACCGCACTGACATGAATTGTTTTTAAGTAGCTTGATTGTTCTTTGGTTAGTTTGGTATCTAATAAAATACGGCTAAGCCCTACAATGCCATTAAGCGGCGTACGAAGCTCGTGGCTGATCGTTGAGATAAAGGTAGTCTTCTCTCTACTGGCGTTCTCTAACGCCTCCTGATAGCGCTTACGCTCGGTAATATCCCGTCCAAAGCCCATCAGCCCGTGACGTTTACCCACTCGGTCATAAAATGGAACCTTGCGTAGTTCAAAACACGCTTTACGCCCATCAGGGTAAACCAACCACTGTTCATAAGTTAGCGCGACATTGTGTCTGAAAACTTTCTCATCCGTTTCCATCACTTTAGCCGCAATTTCTTCATCATAAATATCTAATGGCGTTAAGCCGACCAGCTGTTTTTCACTTTTACCCGTGAGCAGCTCCATTGCACGGTTACAACCGGAAAATTCATTATTTTCATTACGATAATAAACAAGATCAGGGGAAGCATCGAGAAATGAGCGTAGTAAAACGGACTGCTGTTCAAATTCAATTTGTGTTTGTTCGCGGTATTTCATTTCTTGTTTGAGTTGCTCTAACAACTCAAGATGGGCACTTTCGGCTTTTTCACGCTCTAAAATTTCGAGATTCAGTTGCTCAATATTGCCCTGTAATTGAGTATTGAGTTCTGAATCGCGCTTTCTCATAACCTCGAGTTTGTCCACCATCCGAGTTAAACGCTGGCGAGACTCCTCCAATTGCTCAACCACCACCGAAAGAAAATAAACCGCTAATGGCGTTATAATTAACCCAAAGAAAATCGAACCGACCATATCGAGGCTATCAACTTGCCCACGAAGAAAAATCGCTACCGCCATTTGCATTATCATGGCGAGCACAACTAACGCTGATGCGAGAAGCAAAGAGAAACGCACTAAGCCCAGTTTCATCATCAGGTCAACATAGTATTGTGCTAGACCGCGAAGTACTTTCATAACCACCCCTTAGTTAAATTCTCACTGAATCATATATCAAACAGGGCTGTTTCGGATGGGGTTTCATACGAAATATCGATCCTGCTCATTAAATCGCCGGTCACAATGAGATATTCATCCCTGTATTAGCAACTTTATTACGATAATCACTATTTATATCAATGCTATCAAAGTAAACTTCAATTTGTGTCATTCCCATAAAAGAATTTGGCTGAAAAGGTGACTATGTCCTCTTCAAATAGAGGTTCGCCCCGTCGTGAGCCCAATAAAAAAGCGCTAACTATTCGCAAAATTGAATTTGTGGAAATTTATCAGCCAATGAGTGGCCTCGAAGCGCAGCATCAAGCTCAACGCTGCTTGTCTTGCGGAAGCCCATATTGTGAGTGGAAATGCCCATTACACAATCCTATTCCCAACTGGTTAAAACTTGCAGGTGAAGGGCGAATTATCGAAGCTGCAGAGCTTTGTCATCATACCAATAGCCTGCCTGAAATTTGTGGGCGAATTTGCCCTCAGGAAAGATTATGTGAAGCTGCATGTGTCCTAGATGAAACGTTTGGCTCCGTCACTATTGGTCATTTGGAGCGTTATATTACAGACAGTGCCTTTGAACAAGGCTGGCGCCCTGACCTTTCCCATGTTCGCAGTACAGGCAAGCGTGTAGCCATCATTGGAGCAGGTCCAGCGGGGCTTTCTTGTGCCGATATTTTGGCTCGTCATGGTGTTCAAGCCACGGTTTTTGATAAATTCCCTGAAATTGGTGGGTTACTCACTTTTGGCATCCCTGCGTTTAAGTTGGAAAAACAGATAATGCAGCGTCGTCGACATATTTTCGAAGAGATGGGCATTACGTTTAAATTGAATACCGAGGTTGGGAAAGATATCCCATTAGAAACGCTGGCCAATGAGTTTGATGCGATTTTTGTGGGTACAGGCACCCATAAGCCCGTCTCTGGTTGCCTACCCAACGAGAGCGCTATAGGCGCTTATCAGGCGCTCCCTTATTTAATGGGTAATACGCACCATTTACTAGGCTACCCTGATGATCCGCAGTTTCCTTATATTTCGCTTGCTCATAAAAATGTTGTGGTGTTGGGTGCTGGGGATACCGCGATGGATTGTGTACGTAGCGCTATTCGTCAAGGTGCGAACCAAGTTCATTGTATCTACCGTGGTAGCATGAATGAAATGTCAGCGACAACAAGGGAAGTTATCCATGCGCAAGAAGAAGGCGCACAATTCCACTTTCATTTACAGCCCGTTAGCATCAATACCAATTCTGAAAATCACGTGATTAGCATCAGTTTTGTTAATACTGAGAATAACGCGATAGCCACGAAAAAAGTCCTATACCCTGCCGATGTGGTTATTATGGCGTTCGGTTTTGAATCAGAGGCACTACCTTGGCTTAAAGAGCATGCCGTTCAATATGATAAGGATGGAAGAATTATTGCGCCACGCCATCATCGCTATGCTTATCAAACCTCAAACCCGAAAATTTTTGCCGGAGGAGATGTTGTGCATGGTTCTGAATTAGTCGTCACGGCGATTGCCGAAGGACGAGGTGCCGCAGAGGGGATACTGACGTTTCTTCAGATATAAAAAAAGAGGAATTTCTTCCTCTTTTTATTCAATTACCTACTAGGTCTCACGCTTATTTTACGACGCGTAACGCAGGACGACCTTTCGGGGGTCTTGGTGGTTCATCATCTGGAGATGAAGGATCTTCAGTTTGAGGTACCTCATCGTGAACCAACACGATGTTGTCCGACAGTGTTTCATCAGCTGCATCATCTTCACCATCAAAGTGCTCATCATAAGCCGCTTCAGGTTCAAACATCATGCCCGCGCCATTTTCGCGAGCATACACCGCCATGATGGCAGCCATTGGCACATATACCTGGCGAGGTACGCCGCCAAATCGTGCATTGAATCGCACTTCTTCATTGGTAATTTCAAAGTTACCCACTGCACGAGGGGCAACATTTAAAACAATTTGCCCATCACGAGCAAATTCCATCGGAACATTCACCGCTGGAAGAGTGACATCAACCACCAAATGCGGAGTCATATCATTATCCAGCAACCACTCATAGTGGGCGCGCAGCAGATAAGGGCGACGTGGTGTCATTGGTGCCATTTCCATCATCCTACTTAGCCTCGTGCTGATAGGCGCATTTCACGCTCTAATTCAGTTAATGACGCTAAGAATGCATCACGTTCAAATACACGCTGCATATACATCTGTAAGTGCTTGCTGCTAGATGGTTTTAATTCGATACCTAATACAGGTAAACGCCATAAGAGTGGTGCTAAGTAGCAGTCTACTAAGCTAAATTCATCACTCATGAAGAATGGCATCTCAGCAAATACTGGAGAAACTGCGATCAACTCTTCGGCTAATTGACGGCGAGCGGTTTCTGCTTCTTGTGCAGTCCCTTTCTCGATTTTAGTCATTAGTGAATACCAGTCTCTCTGAATGCGGTGCATCAGCTGACGGCTTGTACCACGAGCCACTGGATAAACTGGCATTAATGGTGGATGCGGGAAACGCTCATCGAGATATTCCATAATGATGTGTGGGTCATACAGAGTCAGGTCACGATCCACCAGCGTTGGTACGCTTTGATACGGGTTAAGATCAATAAGGTCTTGAGGCATATGACCTGGCTCGACATGTTCAATTTCAACACTAACACCTTTTTCAGCGAGTACGATACGTACTTGATGGCTAAAAATATCAGTTGGGCCTGAAAACAATGTCATTACCGAACGTTTATTAGGAGCAACAGCCATTAAAACCTCCAAATGATAAAAATAATGATCCCTAATTAAAGGATTAATTCATTATTTTCATTTTTAAAATCCCATGTACTTAACCTTCCAAATCCATTTTGAAAGTCAGCACAACCCTCTCGCTTCATGGAAGCGAGAAATAATCAAATAAAAAACTGGGGCATAGTCTAACAGATTTTGTACAGCTTAGGGGGCTAACCCTGAGAAAATCATCGGTTAATTTTATTAGAGGCGGTATCGGACAGCAACAATCAGAATGATTCACTATAAATTATTATTTATTAAGATTAAAAAGCTTAAAGCCAACTCCACACTTAACTTGATTATATTTTTACCAGATTTGCGATATAGCGCAAAAAGAGGGAGAAATAGTAAAATAATTCCTTTCACCTATCTTTATTTTAATTAAATCACGATGAATCAATATTTTGTTTATTACAGGCAATAAAAAACCCGCCATAAAGGCGGGTTTTTTCATCAATTTTATGCCCAGAGGGCAATAAATTAACGTTTTGAGAACTGTGGACGACGACGTGCTTTGCGCAGACCCACTTTTTTACGTTCAACAGAACGCGCATCACGGGTAACGAAACCAGCTTTACGCAGATCAGAACGAAGAGTCTCATCATAAGCCATCAGTGCACGAGTAATACCGTGACGGATTGCGCCTGCCTGACCAGAGATACCACCACCTTTAACAGTGATGTACAGGTCCAGTTTTTCTAACATTTCAACCAGTTCTAACGGCTGACGAACTACCATGCGCGCAGTTTCGCGACCAAAGTATTGTTCCAGTGTACGTTGATTGATTGTGATGTTACCGCTACCCGGCTTAATAAAGACACGAGCAGATGAGCTTTTGCGGCGACCAGTGCCGTAGTATTGATTTTCAGCCATTGCTATAATCCCGATTAAATGTCAAGAACTTGCGGTTGTTGTGCCGCGTGGTTGTGCTCATTACCTGCGTAAACTTTCAGTTTACGGTACATTGCACGACCCAGAGGTCCTTTTGGCAACATGCCTTTAACCGCGATTTCAAGCACACGCTCAGGACTACGAGCAATCATCTCTTCGAAAGTTGCTTGCTTGATTCCACCAATATGGCCTGTGTGGCGATAGTAGATTTTGTCTTCGCGTTTTTTGCCGGTAACAGCAATTTTTTCTGCATTCAGAACGATGATGTAATCACCAGTATCCACATGCGGAGTATATTCCGCTTTATGCTTACCGCGCAGACGGCTAGCAATTTCAGTTGCAAGACGGCCTAAAGTTTTGCCATCTGCATCAACAACATACCAGTCGCGTTTTACGGTCTCTGGTTTAGCTGTAAAAGTTTTCATTAAAACTTACCCAATATTGAAGTTACACGTTGTGTGAACACTCATGTTCGTAAAATATAGCGAGGTTCACGCGACTCATTGTCCAGCAAACCCACCCCTTCGAGCAGCCTAGCTGGCATTAATGCGTTATTTTTTGGGAAATAAAAAACAACGCCGTAACGTGGGGTCGCAAGATTATAGAGAAGTCAGCAACAAAAATCGACCCCAAATGCATTTTTTTTACGTTCAAATAAACAATTAGTACCGCGTGTTCAAAAAGCACGCATAAATCTGGAGAGAAAACGACGTCCTTGAGACTCATTTCCTCTTTGGCTTCTATGATAAATGCGGGATTTTCAAATATTCTTCACTTTGCATTTCTTGCAAGCGAGAAAGGCAGCGCTGATATTCAAACGCCAAAAGTTGCCCTTGATAAAGTGAATCCATCGACACCTGTGCATTGATCATCAATTTTACCTTACGTTCATAGAACTCATCAATAAGCGCGAGAAAACGTCTGGCTGGGTTTTCGTCTTTCAGCCCCATCACGGGCACATCGTAAAGAAGCACTGTGTGATAACAATTTGAGAGGTAAATATAATCATTTTGGCTGCGAGGCTCTTCACACAATACTTTGAAGCTAATCGCTAATACACCTTCCGCGGAGCGAATTGCCTGCATTTTCCGATGGTTAACTTCCAATACTGGATTTTGCTGCCCTTCTTTGCCAGCGAGTTTCACAAATACTTCATCTAGATGATGGCGATTTTGCTCATTAATCGGTGATAAAAATAGGTGAGCTTGTGTCAGTGTTCTCAAGCGGTAGTCAATACCCGCATCCACATTCATCACATCGCAATAGGTTTTAATTTGTTCTATTGCGGGTAAGAATCGAGCACGTTGTAACCCGTTGCGGTAAAGATTGTCAGGGATGATGTTGGAGGTGGCAACTAACGTAATTCCGCGAGCAAACAGTCCTTCTAATAAGGTTCCTAGAATCATCGCATCAGTAATATCTGAAACAAAAAACTCATCGAAACACAAAACATCCGTCTGTTTTTTGAATTCATCAGCGATGATATCAAGTGGATTTTCTTGTCCTTGCAGTGACATTAAATCTTCCTGTACTTTCTTCATAAAACGGTGAAAGTGCAGACGCAGTTTTCGCTCACCCGGTAGGCTATCGTAAAACATATCCATCAACCACGTTTTACCTCGCCCAACGCCCCCCCACATATATAGACCTTGAACAGGGCGGCAATTTTTTACTGCTGGTTTATTGCCCAATAAGCGTCCAAAGCGTTGTTTAAGTCCGGTCGGTTTTTCATTTGGGAAGCAAGGTGTCGCGCTGCAAAATTGCTGATAAATCTTATCTAATCGCTCTACGGCTTGTTTTTGTACGTCATCAGGCTGGTAATTGCCTTGCTCTAGAGCTTGTTGGTAACGCATAGTAGGGGTCATCGGCGACATCAACTGAGTAATCCTTAAAATTTTCGGTTTTTTTTACCGTTATATGATATACACTGCCTCTATTATAACCAGATTCTGTTAGCATTTAACTTTCGATTAACTATTCAACATAGAGTAAGGAATTTCGCTTTATTATTCCACTCTTTAGCATTAACAGACGTGCTATTAACAGGTATAGTTAGGGTAATCGAGCTAAATTTTGGCAACCATTTTCTGTGAATTTTGATTGAAGTAAACGAAGGAGTTAGCATGACTTGGGAGTATGCACTAATAGGATTAGTTGTTGGCTTTATCATCGGCGCATTGGTTGTGCGTTATGGCAATCCAAAACTTCGTCAACAAAAAACGGCACAAGCTGAATTAGATAAAAAAAGCACTGAGCTAGAAGAGTATCGTAAAGAACTCGTTAGCCATTTTGCTCGCAGCGCAGAGTTATTAGATAAAATGGCACGCGATTATCGCCAACTGTACCAACATATGGCACAAAGCTCTTCTGAGTTAATGCCTGATATGCAAGATAATCCATTCCATTATCGTTTGACTGAGTCTGAAGCTGATAATGACCAAGCTCCGGTTAAAATGCCACCGAGAGATTACTCCGAGGGTGCTTCAGGATTATTCCGCCCTCTCGAAGAAAAAGAAAAATAATTCGTTGATTCTGCCACCAGTAGCATCCGTTACTGGTGGTGTTATTCATCCTACCAAAACATTCTAATTCCGAATAAAATCTTAGAGTTAGTTTAGCTACTGTATAGAAGTGAATACTTCATCTCAACATCATGTAAATGGATGTAAAATTGTGGATAAGTACTATCCGCATCGGGAACTTTTCCGCATAATCCATGGTCATAGTCATCAGTAAATCATTATTTGAGACCAACAAATACCTCAGCTCATGTGTCCTTAATGATCCATTGATAAGTCCATCCACATGAGTTGATATTTTCTATTGAGAGAATCTACGGAATGATGAAAAGAAAAAATTTCTTTCTGACAGCAGTTGCAATGAGTTTAGGTTTAACACTATCCACGATCCCTACAATTAGTAGCGCCGCACTACCCGCGACATTACCGGTGACAGCGCAAAGCCAAAACATGCCAAGCTTAGCGCCAATGCTAGAAAAAGTGCTGCCTGCGGTCGTGAATATCCATGTTTCAGGCACTCGAGTACAAAATCAACAAATTCCAGAAGAACTGAAATTCTTCTTTGGTCCTAATACGCCATCACAGCAACAAAGCGTGCGCCCTTTTGAGGGCTTAGGTTCTGGTGTCATCATTGATGCGACACAAGGTTACGTTTTAACCAACAACCACGTTATTGATGGCGCGGATAAAATCCAAATTCAGCTGAATGATGGTCGGGAAATTGACGTCAAGCTGATTGGTAAAGATCCACAAACTGACATTGCGTTATTAAAAATCAGCAATGCTAAAGATATTAAGAACTTAACTGCGGTTTCTATTGCTGACTCAGACAAACTGCGCGTTGGTGATTTTGCGGTCGCTGTTGGTAACCCATTCGGTTTAGGACAAACAGCGACATCGGGAATTATCTCTGCGCTTGGTCGTAGTGGATTAAATCTGGAAGGATTAGAGAACTTTATCCAAACAGATGCATCCATCAACCGTGGTAACTCAGGGGGCGCCCTGGTTAACTTAAATGGTGAGCTAATCGGGATTAACACCGCGATTTTAGCGCCGGGTGGCGGAAATATCGGTATCGGATTTGCTATCCCAAGTAATATGGCGAAAAGCCTGAGTGAACAGCTAATCAAACACGGTGAAGTTAAGCGCGGTATCTTAGGAATTAAAGGCACAGAGATGAACTCTGACATTGCCAAAGCCTTTAACATTGATGCACAACGTGGCGCCTTTGTCAGTGAAGTCATTCCAAAATCTTCAGCAGCAAAAGCGGGCATCAAATCCGGTGATGTTTTAGTCTCTGTTGATGGTAAACGTATTAATAGTTTCGCTGAATTAAGAGCCAAAATTGGGACTAGCCAATTAGGCAAAGAAATCACTCTTGGTCTTATCCGTTCAGGCAAGCCAATGGAAGTGAAAGTCGTTTTAGAAAGTGATGAGGGTTCTGCCACTAACGCTGAAAAACTGACTGAATCTTTGTTAGGTGCAACTATCTCTAATGCGGTTGTGAGCAACACGAAAGGGGTTCAAGTAGACAGCGTCGCGCCTAAATCTCCTGCTGCGGCAGTCGGTTTAGCGAAAGGTGACTTGATCTTTGGCGTGAACGATACACGCGTTGAAAGTATCGATCAGTTCCGTAAAATTATCGAGAGCAAGCCACCAGTATTGGCAATGAAAGTCCTTCGTGGCGGTGAAACACTCTACTTATTAATGAAAAACTAATTCATTAATTCAGCATAGATAAATCAATAAAACAGGTACAGTATCACTCTGCTGTACCTGTTTTTTTATGGTATGCTCAAAACATCTTTCTGTCTGTCATATCCATCATAGCGAACTTGGTAACCTTTAATATGGTCAAAAAGCTGCTTGTGTCTGTCCTGCTAGGATTGGTCACTGCCTCAATTATTATTGTGGCTGTCCCCTCGTTACGCCCTCAGGGACTTGCTGACTTACTGTATGGAAAAACCAATAGTGAACCTGTGAGCTATAACAAAGCTGTACGCCGTGCTGCCCCCGCCGTCGTCTATGTTTACAGTAGTTCCAAAGGCAGTTTCTCGCAGTCAGGTCGTGAGCTCCAATCCCTCGGTTCTGGTGTAATCTTAAGCGCCAACGGCTACATTCTCACGAATAAACATGTGGTGGATAATCCAGACCAAATTCTTGTGGCTTTACAAGATGGTGCGATTTTCGACGCACTGTTAGTGGGCTCAGATCCACTGACTGATCTTGCCGTTTTAAAAATCGATGCTGAAAATCTCCCCGTGATCCCAATTAATACAAAACGCGTGACTCATGTTGGAGACGTTGTTCTGGCTATTGGAAACCCCTATAACCTCGGGCAAACCGTCACTCAAGGAATTATTAGCGCCACAGGGCGCGTAGGACTAAGTTCGACACGACGCCAAAATTTCCTCCAGACCGATGCCTCAATTAACTCCGGTAACTCTGGTGGTGCGCTGATTAATACAGAAGGTGAACTGGTTGGCATTAACACACTTTCGTTCAGTGCGGGTCAAGGCGTCAGCTCCGAAGGACTCAGCTTTGCAATTCCAACCCCTCTTGCAACCAAAATTATGGAAAAACTCATCCGTGATGGTCGAGTTGTTCGTGGTTACATTGGTATTACCGCTCGTGAATTACCTCAGATTCGCACAAACAATAATAATATCAATCAAATGCAAGGATTACGGATTTTCCAAGTATCACCTAATGGACCTGCTGCAAAATCAGGCATTGAACAAGGGGATATTGTGTTGTCTTTAGATGGCAAGCCCGCTATCTCCGCGGCTGAGACGATGGACTATGTCGCTGAAATTCGCCCTGGAACTAAAATTCCGGTGCAAATTTTACGTGATGGGGACGTGAAAAATATGGATGTAGTTATTGAAGAGCTTCCTGAAGGGCAAGCTAACTAAGTCCAATCATTACCCAATAAAAAAGGTTGCCCAAGCTAAGAGCAACCTTCTTACTTCTACGATAGGATTAACCCAATCTGAAATTACTCGTCAGATTTCACGCGTTGAATATTCGCCCCTAGCGCATTTAATTTTGCTTCAATATTTTCATATCCACGGTCGATATGATAAATACGGTCAACGGTTGTTGTCCCTTCCGCGATACAGCCAGCAATGACTAAGCTTGCTGAAGCACGTAAGTCCGTCGCCATAACTTGTGCGCCAGTCAGTTTTTCAACGCCGTGACATAATACTGTATTACTTTCGATATCCGCGTGAGCACCCATACGAATTAACTCAGGGATATGCATAAAACGGTTTTCGAAAATCGTTTCGGTGATCATGCCTGCACCTTCAGCGACTAAGTTCAATAAGCTAAACTGAGCTTGCATATCGGTTGGGAAGCCAGGATGTGGTGCCGTACGCAGTGTAACCGCTTTTGGACGCTTACCATGCATATCTAAGCTGATCCAATCTTCACCAGTTTGAATATCGGCACCCGCTTCTCGTAATTTTGCTAATACCGCATCTAAGGTATCAGGGCAGGCATCACGACAAACCACTTTACCGCGAGAAACTGCCGCAGCAATTAAGAAAGTCCCTGTTTCAATACGGTCAGGCAGAACACGATAAACACCACCACCTAAACGAGCCACACCGTCAATGACAATACGGTCAGTTCCTGCACCGGTGATTTTCGCACCTAACGCATTCAGGAAATTAGCGGTATCTTCAATTTCAGGCTCACGTGCTGCGTTTTCAATAGACGTTGTACCTTCCGCTAATGCAGCGGCTGTCATGATACTGATAGTGGCACCGACGCTCACTTTATCCATCACGATATCAGCGCCTTTCAGACGACCATTTACTGTCGCCTTAACATAACCATCTTCCAGAACAATATTAGCGCCGAGTTTTTCTAAGCCGCTGATGTGTAAATCCACAGGACGAGCACCGATTGCACAACCGCCCGGAAGAGAAACTTCACCGTGACCAAAACGAGCAACCAAAGGCGCTAACGCCCAAATCGATGCGCGCATGGTTTTCACCAGTTCATACGGTGCACAATATTCAGTCACATTGCTAGCATCAACAAAAATCGAACCATTACGTTCGATTTTGACGCCAAGTTGGCTAAGTAACTTAATGGTTGTGTCGATATCTTTCAGCTTAGGGACATTCTGTAATTCAACTGGCTCTTCAGCCAATAAAGCAGCGAACAGGATTGGCAATGCAGCGTTTTTAGCGCCTGAAATAGAGACTTCCCCTTCTAAGCGGGTAGGTCCTTTAACTAAAAATTTATCCATTCTGGTATTCTCGTGTGTCAGATTTTTACAAACTGTTCGCTTACATTTTCAAACTTATAGGCCGCTCAGCTTACGGTCACGCTCCCACTGCGCTGGGGTATAAGCTTTAATTGAAAGCGCATGAATTCTGTTGTCCGCAATATATTCCATTAACGGCGCATACACTGCTTGTTGCTGTTTAACACGGCTCATGCCGTCAAAAAGGCTGCCAACAGCGATAACTTGAAAATGACTGCCATCGCCATTCACTATCACTTCTTCCAGTGACAGCTTTTCCATTAAGACTTGTTTAATTTCGTTGGTATCCATAATGACTCAATTTTGTGATTAATTATGATAATAAATATAGCCATCTATCCTAAAGGATTCAGCTTAACACTTAAACTAAAGAAAACGCTTCTGATGCATAAAAACACTCAGAAGCGCTATTTTTTACATAACTTGACTTAATCCATCAGTAGGGGCTTCACCCCGTATAATTCCATCAAGGTATTGAGATTATCGCTCACGCCAAGAATGCTGAGATGGCGCTGTTGAGACTGATATTCCCCTTTTAGACGCACCAGCATGGCAAGTCCAGTAGAATCCACATGGGTTAACGCAGAGACATCAATTCGCTCAATTTGAGATAACAGCGTTTGGCGCTTATCCCAAAATTCGACCAGTGAATCTCTGTCCAAAACACCGGAAAGTGCCAGCATGACACGATTTTGCGTCCAAGATAACTGGCTTCTCATGCTAGTTGCTCTCTTCTAACGTAATCGGTACCTGAGCACTACGTTGTAATTGAGCCGTCAATCCATCAATACCTTGCTTGCGTAAAATGTCGCCCCACTCGTTTTGTTTAGTGGTGATCATGCTGACCCCCTCAGCAATCATGTCATACGCCTGCCAGTAACCGGTTTTGCTATTTTTACGCCATTGGAAATCTAAACGTACCGGAGGGCGACCGTTGGTATCATTGATGGTGACGCGGATAGCCACAATATTTTTATCACCAATGGGTTGTTCAGGAGCAATGGTGTACGTTTGACCGTGATACATCGCCAGCGCTTGACCGTAAACTTGCTCAAGATAGGACTCAAACGCTTTAAAATAGGCATCACGTTGGGCAGGGGTCGCGTCTTTATAATATGTCCCTAACACCAATGCGCCAGCATATTTGATTTGCACATATGGCAATAATTCTTCACGCACGATAGTCCGTAAGTAATCTGGGTTTTGCTTGATTTGAGGCTGTTCCGCTTTTAAGCGATCAAATGTTTTCGCTGCGGCTTCTTCCATAAGCTTATACGGGTTAGTTTGGTCAATCGCCATCGCAAATGGTGCAACCACTAACATAGCTATCATTATGAGACGTTTAAACATAATTCATTCCTTTCAAATTCACAGGGAATAACAACTTAGTGAGCAGCGGGCTCCGCAGGTGCCGCAACATGTTGTGCTGGGGCTGATGCGGGTGCTGTAGATGGTGCTTCTGGTGCAGACCCGCCTTGGCTGTCGCCACTCTTATACAAGAATTGACCAATTAAATCTTCCAGTACCATCGCCGGTTTCGTATCTTCCAAACGACCGCCTTCTTTTAACATTGAGATCCCCATATCTTCATCATAAGGACCAATATTCATCGCAATGTACTGTTCACCCAGCAGACCAGAAGTACGGATTGAAAGCGAGCTAGAATCAGGAATATTGTCATATTCACTGAGTAAATCGATTTGAACGTCCGGAACATAATTCTTTTTATCTAAAGAAATCCCCGCCACACGCCCTACAACAACACCACCGACTTTGATTGGAGAGCCGACTTTTAAGCCACCCACATTTTCGAAAGAGGCAGAAACTCGGTAAGTTGACTGACTACCAATCGATTGTAAATCGGCGACTTTTAAGCAGAGAAACACAATTGCGGCAATCGCCAGCAACATAAAACAACCTACCCATATTTCACTTTTTTTACTTTGCATGACTTAGTTCCCAAACATCAGTGCTGTCAGTACGAAATCCAACCCTAGAACCGATAATGATGCATGCACAACAGTTTTCGTTGTTGCGCGGCTAATTCCTTCCGAGGTTGGAATGGCATCATAACCATTAAATAGTGCAATCCACGTTACCGTGATCGCGAAGACTACACTTTTGATAAAGCAGTTGACTAAATCTAATCGCCACTCCACAGATGATTGCATCGATGACCAGAAGAAACCGGGGTCAATTCCTTTCCAATCAACGCCAACAATAGCACCACCGATAATTCCAACAGCGACAAAAATCAGTGATAACAGTGGCATACTAATAAACCCAGCCCAAAATCGAGGGGCAACCACGCGACGCAGAGGATCGACAGCCATCATCTCTAAGCTGGAAATTTGCTCCGTGGCTTTCATCAAACCAATTTCGGCTGTTAATGCGGATCCCGCTCGCCCTGCAAACAGCAATGCCGTAACGACAGGACCTAACTCGCGCAATAATGAGAGCGCCACCATCATGCCAAGACTCGCTTCCGCACTGAACGTCGTCAGTACCAAATAACCTTGTAGACCTAACACCATGCCGATAAACAGACCGGATACGGCGACAATCAGCAAGGATTGAACCCCAACTGAATAAAGCTGTTTCACTAATAACGGCCACTGTTTACCAAATTCAGGTTTGCCAAATAGTGCGCCAAATAATAAATAGCCTGCTCGACCAAAAGCCGCAAATGTTTCAATCCATCGACGTCCGAAGGCAGCAATCGCCTTAATTATCATGTTCATTTACCCTAATAAATCAGCCGAATAGTCATTGGCAGGAAAGCGGAATGGCACCGGACCATCAGCAATACCATCCATAAACTGTCTAACACGAGGGTCTTGGTTTTCACGTAACTCTTCCCCTGTTCCTTTCGCAATAACATGCTGCTGCGCCACAATATAGGCTTTATCGGCAATACTCAGCACTTCTGGAACATCATGGGAAACCACCACACAGGTAACCCCAAGTGCTTGGTTAAGTTCGTCAATCAATTTAACCAAAACGCCCATTGTAATGGGATCTTGCCCCACAAATGGCTCATCAAACATAATCAAATCAGGATCCAGTGCGATCGCACGTGCAAGTGCCGCACGACGTGCCATTCCCCCAGAAAGCTCTGAAGGCATTAATTTTGCCGCACCGCGTAATCCCACCGCTTCTAATTTCATCATCACAGTTGTATGAATCAACGACTCCGGTAAATTCGTGTGTTCACGTAGAGGGAAAGCCACGTTATTAAAAACGTCCATATCAGTAAACAAGGCACCTGATTGGAATAACATGCTCATTTTTTTACGTGATTGATATAACTTAGAACGAGACAGTGCAGGAATATTATCCCCATCAAACCAGATTTCCCCTTCCTCTGGGCGCAGTTGTCCGCCAATCAGTCTAAGTAATGTTGTTTTACCAATCCCTGAAGGTCCCATAATCGCAGTAATTTTACCACGAGGCACAGTTAGGTTAATATTTTCAAATATTTTCCTATTTCCTCGCGTAAATGACATGTTTTTGACTTCGATTAAGTTCTCTGTCTGTGCTTGCATCGTTTAATCGCTCGTTATAGGTCAAACTATGATTCTGCCCCAAATAAGTCAGGGTTTTACAGAAACATAAACCAAATAGTATTAACTAATATTTTACCTAATTAATAGAAGATAGCTCTTAGAAATTTATATATCCAACCATAAGGGTAAGAGAATTAAAAAAATTTTTTTTGGGCATCGGTGCGGTTAAACGGTAAAACACTATTTTGAGCTCAAATCGCTAACAAATCCCCATAACCATGACATTCATAAAAGCTTAGGTACAAAATACTTACCGATACTAAGTATTCGTTATACAATCCGATTTCGCTTTTTTGATCTAACCGAAACTTTGGATCCAACCGACACTTTTGATTCACCCGAAAACATCCATGGAATTAGACATGTCAAACATCGATTTTCAGAAAGTAGGTAAAGAAGTTCTCCATATCGAACGTGAAGGTCTGAAAAACCTAGAACAATATATCAATCATGACTTTGACCGCGCTTGCCAGCAAATTTTTACTTGCCAAGGCAAGGTTGTCGTTATGGGAATGGGAAAATCAGGGCATATAGGACGAAAAATTGCGGCCACGCTTGCTAGCACAGGAACGCCTTCATTTTTCGTGCATCCTGGAGAAGCCAGTCATGGCGATTTAGGGATGATCACCAATAAAGACATCGTATTAGCGATTTCAAACTCTGGCGAGTCAGGGGAAATTTTAGCCCTGTTGCCCGTCTTAAAACGTATTAAAGTCCCGCTGATCTGCATGACCAATAATCCTGACAGTAATATGGGCAAATATGCAGATGTTCATTTATGCATCAAAGTCCCGCAAGAAGCGTGCCCATTGGGCTTAGCACCGACAACAAGTACAACAGCAACCTTGGTCATGGGAGACGCTTTAGCCATTGCGTTACTCACCGCTCGCGGCTTTACCGCTGATGATTTCGCGCTATCGCATCCTGGTGGCGCACTTGGACGCAAACTTTTACTCTTAGTTCGTGATTTAATGAGTACAGGTGACGACGTTCCCCATATACCGAAAAGTGCCTCTTTACGTGAAGCTCTCGTCGAAATTACCCGTAAAAAACTGGGTATGACGGTCATTTGTGATGATGATATGAAGATTCAAGGGATCTTTACTGATGGAGATTTACGTCGCATCTTTGATATGGGTATTGATCTGAACAATGCAAAAATCGCTGATTTAATGACGCCAGGCGGTATTCGAGTCGCACCAGGTATGTTAGCGGTTGAAGCACTAAACCTGATGCAATCTCGCCATGTTACCTCGTTATTGGTGGCCGATGGCGATCAATTAGTGGGTGTTCTACATATGCACGACCTACTGCAAGCTGGTGTGGTATAAGTCGAAAAGTATACATAAAGGAAATAGAATGAACCCTAATTATCAGAATACTTGCTATGGGTCTGTCGAGAATTCTGTGATAGAAAAAGCGACGAAAATTAAACTACTGATTTGTGACGTCGACGGTGTGATGTCTGACGGTTTAATTTATATGGGGAATAATGGCGAAGAATTAAAAGCCTTTAATGTCCGTGATGGATATGGCATTCGCTGCTTATTAACCTCCGGTATTGAAGTCGCAATTATCACGGGTCGCAAAGCCAAATTGCTCGAAGATAGAGCCCAGACTTTAGGTATTACATATCTTTACCAAGGACAAAGCGATAAGCTTTTGGCGTATCGCGAACTGTTAGATAAACTACAGCTAACAGAAGAGCAAACAGCTTACATTGGTGATGACCTTATTGATTGGCCTGTCATGGCAAAAGTGGGGTTATCTGTTGCGGTGGCTGATGCACATCCTCTGCTATTACCAAAAGCAGACTATGTAACCCACATTGGTGGCGGGAAAGGCGCAGTACGTGAACTTTGCGACCTGATTCTGTTATCCCAAAATAAACTGGAAGAAGCTAAAGGCTTGTCGATTTAAAGAACAGATATCATTCATGAGCAATGCAAAAAAGTGGTTAATCATTATTTTATCCCTCATTGTACTGGGGCTGATTGGTTGGAACTTTTCGGTTTACGATGACTCCAAAACATTAGCAACCGAAATCAATGATGGCAAACCCAATTATCAAACTGATGATTCGGTGACTTTCGTCTATAATCCAGCAGGCGATTTAGCCTATAAACTTGCTGCAACTAAAGTAGATAATTATACCGATGGAAAAATCACTTGGTTTACCAACCCGGTATTAACAACCTATAACGACGCAGGCTCGCCAACTTGGACGGTAAAGTCCATTAAAGCAAGGTTAACCAAAGAGCGAGTGCTCTATCTGTACAGCGATGTTCAAGTTGATAGTTTGACTCCAGAGCCTCAAATTCAGCGCATTACAACAGATAATGCGGTGGTCAATCTAGTCACACAAGATGTCTCATCTGACGATAAAGTAACCATTATCGGACACGGGCTAAATTCTACGGGCTTAAAAATGAAGGGAAACCTTCGTACAAGAACCGCTGAATTAATTGAAGATGTTAAAACTCACTATGAGTTACAACCAAAAGAGCAACAAAATGAATCAAGTAACTAAGAAAAGTTTTATTCAAGGAGCTGTTGCAAGTGCAATTTTGGCTCTTAGCCTACCGGCAATGGCACTGAAAACAGATACCCAACAACCGATGACCATTAACTCGGTGAAGCAATCTCTTGATTTAGAAAAAAATGTCACCACATTTACAGATGACGTTGTGATTAAACAAGGTTCCATTGATATCAGAGCGAACAAAGTTATCGTGACACGTCCAAGCAGCGATTCCGATAAAATTGTCATTGAAGCATTTGGTACCCCCGTCACCTTCTATCAGTTACAGGACGATGGCAAACCAATTAAAGGTCACGCATCCAAAGCGCGTTATGAAGTTGATAAGCAACTGGTCACATTAACGGGTGATGCTTACCTTGAACAGCTCGACAGTAATATCAAAGGCGATAAGATCACCTATGTGGTTCCGACCCAGCAAATGGAAGCATTTAGCGATAAAGGTAAACGCGTGACCACCGTCTTATTACCAGCACAGTTACAAGAGAAAGGCCCAGCCGCACAGGGTTCATCAACTAGTAAGAGTAAATAATTGTTATGGCAACACTAACCGCAGAGAATCTGGCGAAATCCTATAAAAAACGCAGCGTAGTGACTGACGTCAGCCTTGAAGTCAAATCAGGGGAAATTGTTGGTCTCTTAGGTCCCAACGGTGCGGGTAAAACGACCACTTTTTATATGGTAGTCGGCATTGTTCAGCGGGATGCAGGTAAAATTTTAATTGATGGGGAAGATATTAGTCTATTACCTCTGCATGAGCGTGCTCGCCGTGGCATTGGCTATCTTCCTCAAGAGGCGTCTATTTTCCGTCGTTTAAGCGTTTATGACAACCTGATGGCGGTCTTAGAGATTCGTCATGACTTGAATTCAGAGCAGCGTAAAGAACGTGCAGAAGAACTGATGGAAGAGTTTAGTATTACCCATTTGCGCGACAATGTTGGTCAATCACTCTCTGGTGGTGAACGCCGCCGTGTCGAAATTGCACGTGCCCTTGCTGCCAACCCTAAGTTTATTCTGTTAGATGAGCCATTTGCAGGGGTTGACCCGATCTCCGTTTTGGATATCAAAAAGATCATCCAACATCTACGTGACTATGGTCTTGGTGTTTTAATCACCGACCATAACGTACGTGAAACGCTTGATGTCTGTGAGCGAGCCTATATCGTTAGCCAAGGACACCTGATTGCACATGGTTCTCCTGAAATGATCCTTGAAAATGAACAAGTTAAACGTGTTTATTTAGGTGAAGGCTTTAGACTGTAGTTTTGTCTTGTTGGTTGTCATGATATTGGTTGTGTTAGTGGTAATGGAGAATAAAGCACATTCATGAAGCAAAGTTTGCAGCTCAGAATCAGTCAACAACTTGCAATGACTCCCCAATTGCAGCAGGCAATCCGCTTGTTGCAATTATCCACCCTTGAGCTTCAACAAGAAATTCAACTCGCACTTGAAACCAATCCGCTACTTGAGCAAGAAGAACAATCTTCGGAACAAGATAGTGTAGATAATCAGAGCCACGAAGCGGACAGCAGCGAAATTGATACCAAAGATGCGCTAGAAAAAGAAGATATGCCTGATGAGCTACCATTGGATGCTGATTGGGATGAAATCTATACCGCGGGAACGCCTTCAGGAACCAGCAACGATTACAGCTTTGATGAGCTTCCAGTATATCAAGGGGAAACTACCCAAACGCTGCAAGACTATCTGATTTGGCAAGCGGATTTGACCCCATTTACCGATACTGATCGTGCAATTGCCACCTCGATTATTGACTCTATTGATGATTCAGGCTATCTCACTAGCCCAATCAGCGAAATCCATGAAGGTATCGATAATCCCGATATTACCTTAGAAGAAGTCATCGCTGTTTTAAAACGTATTCAACATTTTGATCCCTTGGGCGTAGCAGCTCAGGATTTAAAAGAGTGTTTGCTAATCCAGCTCTCTTTATACCCAAAAGAGACAGCAGGGCTACAAGAAGCTAAACTAATTATTAGTCATCATATTGATTTACTAGCAAATCGCGACTTTCGTCAGTTGAGCAAACTGACACGTTTAAAAGAAGATGCATTAAAAAAGGCAATTGATCTGATTCTCACGCTGAATCCTAAGCCCGGTCAATCCATCAATACTGGTGAATCGGAATATGTTATTCCCGATGTATTGGTGAAAAAAGTCGGTGGGCACTGGCAAGTTGAGTTAAATACAGATAGCATTCCTAAGTTAAGCATTAACAATCATTATGCTTCAATGGCAAATGATTCAGCCAGTGAAAGTGACTCTCAGTATATTCGTAGTCACTTACAAGATGCGAAGTGGCTGATTAAAAGCTTAGAGAGCCGCCATGAAACACTACTAAAAGTGGCGACCTGTATTGTTGAGCAACAACAAGAATTCTTTGAGTTAGGTGAAGAGTACATGAAACCGATGATTTTGGCAGATATTGCTTATCAGGTGGATATGCACGAATCGACTATCTCTCGTGTGACAACCCAAAAATACCTCCACTGCCCGCGAGGCATTTTTGAATTGAAGTATTTTTTCTCCAGTCACGTCAGTACAGACACCGGAGGAGAAGCCTCTTCCACTGCTATTCGTGCACTGGTGAAGAAGCTGATTGCTGCGGAAAACCCAGCAAAACCATTGAGTGACAGTAAATTGACGAGTATGCTGGCAGAGCAAGGTATACAAGTTGCTCGTCGAACTGTTGCTAAGTATCGTGAGTCATTATCTATTCCGCCATCAAATCAACGTAAACAGTTGGTTTAACCCAATAAGATAAGGAAGATTGTATGGAATTTCAGATTACTGGACACAATATTGAAGTTACACCGGCATTGCGCGAAACGGTTGAGAAAAAACTCAAGAAATTAGAGCAATTGTTTGATCGTATTAACAGTATCCAAGTCGTTCTGAAAGTGGAAAAAGTTCAGCAAATTGCTGAAGCCACCCTGCAACTCAACGGTGCAGAGCTTCACGCATCAGCGGAAGATGACGACATGTACGCGGCACTTGATTTACTCCTTGATAAGCTGTCACGCCAATTAACCAAACATAAAGAAAAACTGAGACAACACTAATACATTTAGCCAGTCCTTGACTGATTAATGTTCTAAACCAGATGGTGGGATACATCATCTGGTTTTGTAGTCCTAAGTGAATAATAAAATGAATAGTGATATAGAAATCCAATTAAGCGATGTTTTATCCGCCAGTTGCACACGTAATAATTTAGTTTGCACCAGCAAGAAAAGAGCATTAGAAATTATTAGTGAGTTAGCGGCCGCCGAGTTGGGATTACCGGAAAATACGGTATTTGAAGCGTTACTAACCAGAGAAAAAGTTGGCACGACAGGTATTGGTGGCGGGATTGCAATCCCCCACGGCAAGCTCAATGAAGGCGAAAGTGCTCGTGCTGCAGGCGTATTTTTGCATTTGGAAGAGCCAATTGCGTTTGATGCAATTGATAACCAACCTGTTGATCTACTTTTTGCATTACTTGTTCCCTCGGATCAATGTAAAACTCACTTACATACCCTGTCCCTTATCGCTAAAAAGTTAGCCGATAAGTCATTATGTAAGCGTCTTCGCTCAGCACAAAGTGATGAAGAGTTATACAAGATCATCATCGAGTAAGTAATAATGAATATGTGTTGATGCCAGCCTAATGATATTGTTATGATTTCTTATGTTCGGCATCGCGAAACACGGCGAATGACAAAATAATCTGACCAGCTAGAGGATCACCACGAATAAGCCAGAAATGGGTGAACAGTCAGAAATGGGTGATCAGTCAGAAATCGATCATTAAGATATAAATCCTTAAGATATAGAAGGGAGTTAGCTCATGGTGCTGATGATTGTCAGCGGCCGTTCCGGTTCGGGAAAATCCGTTGCCTTACGCGCGCTGGAAGATATGGGTTTCTATTGTGTGGATAACCTGCCGGTAGTTTTACTGCCGGAGTTAGCTAATTCACTCGCCGATCGCAATATTTCTGCGGCTGTAAGCATTGATGTGCGCAACATGCCCGACAATCCAGAAGTATTCGAAGAAGCCATTGATAAATTACCATCAACCTTCTCACCACAACTGCTATTTCTGGATGCAGACCGTAACACTTTAATTCGTCGTTACAGTGATACTCGTAGATTACACCCACTTTCGAGTAAAAATTTATCCCTAGAAAGTGCTATTGATGAAGAAAATGAGCTACTAGAGCCTCTACGCTCCCGTGCTGACTTAGTGATTGATACCTCTGAGATGTCAGTGCACGAATTAGCGGAAATGCTCAGAACTCGCTTAATGGGCAAACGTGAACGTGAATTGACCATGGTGTTCGAATCCTTTGGTTTCAAACATGGTATTCCTATCGATGCAGACTACGTTTTCGACGTGCGTTTCTTACCAAACCCACACTGGGACCCCAAATTACGTCCTATGACGGGTTTAGATAGACCTGTGGCCGCCTTCTTAGATAGGCACACTGAAGTTCATAACTTTATTTACCAAACTCGTAGCTATTTAGAGTTATGGTTACCGATGTTAGAAACCAATAATCGTAGTTATCTGACTGTTGCCATCGGCTGTACAGGAGGAAAACACCGTTCAGTTTACGTCGCAGAACAACTTGCCGATTACTTCCGCTCTCGTGGAAAAAACGTGCAATCACGCCACAGAACACTGGAAAAACGTAAGTAATGACCGTCAAAGCGACGATCACACTAAAAAACCGCCTTGGTATGCATGCCAGACCAGCGATGCTTCTCTATGATTTAGTTAAACAATTTAACTCTAGAGTCGTTTTAAAAAATGACAGTCAAATTGAGGCTGAGGCGGATAGCGTTATTGCGATGTTGATGTTAGACTCGGAGCAAGGCAGTAAAATTGATATTGAGGTTAGCGGACCCGATGAAGAATCGGCATTATCCGCAATCATTAACCTGTTCGAAAGTGGATTTGACGAAGAGTAGCATAAAAGTAAATCCCGATGGACCAAGTGATATATACGGTTTTACACGCATAGGCACCGAGTTCGTGATCTCGATCTCTTCCCTTTAACGCCTATAGCGCCTAATATTTTATATAATTTATTTTTCTAGCAAACACCCCCTACCTTCTGGGTGGGGGGTGTTTGCTTTGTACGTTCCTATTGGAGTGTGGTATGACAAAGCCAACAATTATTATCAATGATTTAGATGCAGAACGCTTAGATGCACTGATGGAACAGGCTGCCTATGCCGGTACACCTGTTGCCGAAGCACTAAACGACGAATTAGACCGCGCAGACATTGTCTCCCCACAAGAGATCCCTGCGGATGTGGTCACGATGAACAGCACTGTTCGTTTCTTAGATTTGATCAGCAACGAAGAGCGCACACGTACACTGGTATATCCTGCATCCCTAAAAGATAGTGCAGAACAATTATCAGTCATGGCACCGATTGGCGCAGCATTGTTAGGTCTGCACGTTAACGACGAAATTAGCTGGGCATTGCCAAATGGCGTAGAAACCCGCGTTCGTGTGTTAGAGATTGTTTATCAACCTGAAGCGGCTGGCGAGTTTCATCGTTAATAACGATGCTCGATACAAAGAGAAAGACTAGCCGAAAAAAGTTTCAATCAAGAAACTCCCGTTAGTCTTCAGGCGGTATTCAGGCACTCATTTGAGTGCCTTTTTGATACTTAAAACTTATTGCCCTGCAATACTCATTTCAGGGATCAACACCGAACCGCACTGAATATTACTGCGAGTTTCGATATCATCGGCGATAGTGACCATATTCATCCACATATCTTTCAAATTACCCGCAATTGTAATTTCACTGACAGGATATTGAATTTCACCATTTTCTACCCAAAAACCGGATGCCCCACGGGAATAATCGCCAGTAATACCGCTAACCCCCTGCCCCATCAGCTCTGTGACGACTAAGCCCGTACCCATTTGCTTTAGCAGTGCATCGAAAGATAGCCCCTGCCCCTCGATGCGCCAGTTATGAATTCCACCAGCATGACCTGTGCTTTGTAGACCCAATTTGCGCGCAGAGTAGCTAGTCATCAGCCACGTTTGTAAAACACCATTTTCCACAATATTACGTTCAGTGGTACGCACACCTTCGCTGTCAAATGGGGAGGAGGCTAATCCGCCCATTAAGTGCGGTTGCTCATTGATGGTTAACCAGTTCGGTAAAATTTGTTTGCCAAGGCTATCCATTAAGAATGATGATTTACGATAAATGCTGCTGCCGCTGATAGCACCGACTAAATGACCAAATAACCCTGTCGCCACTTCTGAAGCGAAAATAACCGGTGCTTTCATCGTCGGTAATTTACGAGGGGATAAGCGCGACAATGTACGACGAGCACACTCTTGCCCTACCCACTCAGGGGATTTCAATGCCTGCATGCTGCGTGCGATGGTATACGCATAATCGCGCTCCATTTCGCCATTTTGCTCGGCGATTACGCAGCTCGACATCGAATAACGGCTAGAACTGTAGCTCTTTAATAGTCCAAGAGAGTTACCAAAGACACGGATACCATAGTGCCCATTGAAGCTACCGCCTTCCGTATTCACAATGCGTGAATCTGCATTTAATGCGGTCATTTCCGCAATCGAGGCCAGCTTAATGGCTTCCTCGGGGGAAAGTTCTGTAGCTTGGAATAAGTTTAAATCCGGTGCATCGAATGCCAGTAATGATTTTTCAGCAGGACCTGCGCATGGGTCTTCAGACGTGTAATTGGCAATATCAATTGCAGCTTGAACTGTACGCTCAATGGCTTCTTCGCTTAAATCCGTTGAAGATGCACTACCTTTGCGTTGTTTATGGTAAACCGTGATCCCGAGCGCCCCATCACTGTTAAATTCCACATTCTCCACGTCACCTTGGCGAGTGCTCACACTAATACCAGTGCTTTTATTGACTGCAACTTCAGCGCCATCACAACGGCTTTTGGCAAATTCCAATGCGTGGGCGACGGCTTGTTCTAATTGTTTACGTTGTTCGGCAACTTGTTCAGTAACACTCATGCATTTAGTCCAATAAAGAGGGGAAAAGTGATTTTCTACCTCGACATATCAATGTCAGGTAGTCATAAGGGGGTTTTCCCAGTTACAATAGAGTTAATCTATAAATGTTAACACTCACAACGCCGTAAATCATGCTAATTACTCGTAATTACACGACGGCGTTTAGTAAAAAGGAAAATCCCTATGGCCAAACAGCCTGAAGATTGGCTGGATGATATCCCAGCGCCCCAAGATGATGAGGACGATGAGATTATTTGGGTCAGCAAAAGCGAAATTAAACGCGATGCCGAGATCCTCAAAAAATTGGGGGCAGAACTTGTTGATTTAAGTAAAAGCGAGCTTGAGCGCATCCCATTAGACACGCAATTACTTGAAGCTATCGAATTAGCACAAAAAATTAAGCGGGAAGGTCGTCGTCGTCAATTACAACTTATCGGCAAACTATTACGTTCCCGTGAAGTTGAGCCGATCACCGAAGCACTTGATAAGCTGAAAAACCGCCATAACCAACAGGTTGTGATCTTACACAAGCTGGAAGATCTGCGTAATCGCTTATTAGCGGATGGTGATGAAGTCATCGAAGAAGTGGTCGCTTTATTCCCGCAAACTGATCGCCAACAACTGCGTGCATTGGTACGTAATGCGAAGAAAGAGCGTGATGGAAATAAACCACCAAAAGCATTCCGTCAGATTTTCCAATATCTGAAAGAGCTTTCTGATAGTCACTAGTGAACTGTTCCCCTTAGCTAGCAATGGCTTAGGGGAGTTTTCTTAAAAAATATCCCCTTATTGCTCGCCATCCAAAATAACAGTATCATCATCAACATCATATTTTAACCCGCATTATCGCGGCTGCTGAGCCACGATAAATGAATGAGGCAAATATGGATAACTCCCGAAATAGAGCTTGGCGTAGAGCCAATGGTCGTATTAACAAATCACGCTACCAAAAAATTCACTACAAACACGACGCTATCCCCCTATAATACAAAAAACAGGGTGTTTTCTAGTACCAAAACTTTAACAGACTCAGTAAAGCAGGCAGCCGCGTAAAACCTTCTCTATCAAGGAAATGCCCTGCATTTTCAACCACCGTAATAGAGGTTTGTAACGATTTAGCCAGCTCGATTGACGTCGCTGAATCAACTGCCCAGTCATTGGAAGAAACAATTGACGCGCGTTTGTCACTCATCCCTATCAGCTTACTATAATCTAATGAAAACTGAGTGTGAGCCGCCAAGTCAGGCATCGTGTCCAAAGTACGATCAAACCCAGACACAAGCACATACCCTCCAATTTTTGCACCTTCTGGGGCATGGTTCTCTAGAAAACGTAATGCAGTGATACACCCTAAACTGTGTCCGACTAAGATAGTGTTTTCATCAAACTGGATGTTCGCATCGAGTAAACATTGCTCCCATTTTTGCGGATCCGGTGAATCGGACTCCGGCATGGTGGGAATATCAACGGTTGCTCCTAGAGCTTCCAATTCATCCTTTAACCAATTAAACCAATGATTATCCGGAGATGCGGTATAACCATGAATCACAATAACTTTTTTACCTTCCACTTAATCACCCTCAATATAAATAACCGTCAAAAAATGGCTCAACGTAGAACCATTCGCCAAATTTAGCATGTGGTTCGGGATGCATCATTCTCATTATTAGTGATGTCTATGAGAAAAATAAATGCTTCATCAAGCTCGGTTTCAGCTTCATTCATTAAATCAATGATCGCTGAGAATTGCGTACGCTGAGGAAGTTTAAGGTGACTAAAAACCAGAGTAACGGGTAACTCAATTTCGCCCGTAATCACATCCCATAAAGCATCGAGATTGTGACCAAACCATTTCGGAAGCGAGAACTGTTGCTGAAATTGCTGATAAAATGCCTCAAGGCTATCTATTTCACGAAAATCAAAAACGACGGTCTTGTTCATCGCTGTCCCCTATTATTTAACTTGCTGGAACGTTTTATAGTGATCCGTGCTCACGAAAATCATCCCATCAGAGGAATAGAGCAAACGGTCTGCGCCACGATGCCCACAACGGTAATTGATGTCCGCTTCAAACCATTGACGCCCTTCCGCAATCGGTAACCCTTTTTCACGGTTTGAAAAACGATCGCCACCAATCGCTCTACCGGGTAATACTTCACATAGATTACCTTTTTTAGCATCCCACCCGGCTTCTCTTGCCTGTTTTTTGGTCATATAAAATGCGGGGAGTTTCTGGTATTTCTCCATAAAACTCACCACATTATTTTGAGCCGTTAATTGGTCAATGGTTTTTGGTGTTTCCTGTGGCGTTATCGCTTCTCGAGAAGGTGGAATTGATTGTGTTGTTGGTGGTGTTGAAGGGATAGAAGGCTCTGTCGCAGTCTGCTCACCGCCTTTAAAATAGAGGCTAATTGCAATCAAAATCGCCATTAACACCAAAGAAATAATACGTTTGTTCATAACGCCTCAATTATTTTTGCTGTGTTGATAAACAATCGCCCCAGTCACATCCGTAACTAGGGCGAATAAAAAAAGACTCTCTTGCGTGTGATTACGCGGTGCCACCCACGGTCATTTTATCGAGTTTCAGCGTCGGTTGACCAACACCTACTGGCACGCTTTGCCCTTCTTTGCCACAAACGCCCACACCTTTATCCAGTGCAAGGTCATTACCTACCATGGAAATTTGCTGCATCGCCTCTACTCCAGAGCCAATCAAGGTGGCCCCTTTTACTGGGGACGTAATTTTACCATTTTCAATTAAGTAAGCTTCTGAGGTTGAAAAGACAAATTTACCTGACGTGATATCCACCTGACCACCACCGAAATTCGGTGCATACAGACCTTTTTCCACACTGGCAATAATCTCTTCTGGTGTAGACTCACCCGCTAACATATAGGTGTTTGTCATACGTGGCATAGGTAAATGCGCGTAAGATTCACGGCGCGCATTACCGGTTGGCGCCACGCCCATCAAACGGGCATTATGTTTATCTTGAATATAATTACGCAAGATTCCGTTCTCAATGAGCATATTGTATTGACCCGGAACACCTTCATCATCAATCGCCAATGAGCCTCGACGTCCAGCAATCGTCCCATCATCCACCACGGTACATAGTGAAGAGGCAACTTGCTCGCCCATTTTTCCAGAGAAAACAGAGGTTCCACGACGGTTAAAGTCGCCTTCTAGACCATGACCTACCGCTTCATGAAGTAGAACGCCAGGCCAGCCAGCGCCTAACACCACAGGCATCATACCCGCTGGCGCTGCAATCGCAGATAAATTAACCAATGCCATGCGCACCGCTTCACGAGCATATTGTTCCGCGAGCACTTGCCCTTGATGAATTTCAAGGAAATATTCATAGCTGTAACGACCACCGCCACCGCTTGCTCCGCGCTCACGTTTACCATCATGTTCTACGAGAACACTCACCGAAAGACGCACTAATGGGCGAATATCCACCGCTAATGTGCCATCAGTGGCAGCGACCAGCACTTGTTCATATACCCCTGTCAGGCTCGCATTGACTTCAATCACGCGCGGATCTTCCGCACGAGCTACTTGGTCAACGCGATGCAGTAATTCAATTTTCTGTTCGCGCGGTAAACTACGCAGAGGGTCCGCGTCTGAATAAAGTTTTTTGTAGTCAACGTTCGTTAAAATTTGTGACTTACCAGAGCCTTGTTCAGTCACGATACTACGGGCAGCGGTCGCACTCTGCGTCAGCGCTAACAGAGAAATTTGGTCTGCGTATGCAAAACCTGTTTTTTCTCCTGTAATTGCACGAACCCCAACTCCTTGGTCAATATTGTAGGAGCCATCTTTAATAATTCGGTCTTCTAAAACCCATGACTCATGGTAGCTAGACTGAAAGAAGAGATCCCCATAATCAACACGGCGCTCAGATAGCAGCCCTAAAATATCATACAGATTATCTTGACTAAGACCGTTGGCAGCCAGCAAATGTTCGCTGACAGAAGCTAAACTCATATTTATTACTCTTATTTGGTTTGTTTTTTAATCAATGATGTCAGTTGTGGTCTAAAGCGGTTATGTTTTACCACTCGGATCTGTTCACGCATCACATTTAAGCTGTCTGTTTGGACATTCACCACCAACGCGGAAACGGCATCAACATTCTTTTTCATGACCTTACCCCAGCCATCAACGGCTAAAGTGTGTCCCCATGTTCGGCGAGTACCGTGTACACCAACTTGTGCAGGTGCTAAAACGTAGCACTGGTTTTCAATCGCACGCGCTCTTAACAGAGGCTCCCAGTGCGCTTGCCCAGTGTAACGAGTGAATGCCGCAGGTACCGAAATAATTTCAGCACCTTGTTCACGCAAGGCTTGGAATAAGCCTGGAAAACGTAAATCATAACAAATGGTCAGCCCTAAGCGACCAACAGGGGTATCAACCACGGTAAGATACTCACCGCGTTGATAAATAACGGATTCGTTATACTCGCCTTGTTCATCTTCAATGTTCACGTCGAACATATGAATTTTATCGTAACGCGCAGTAATATTACCTTTCGCATCAAACAGTAAGCTGCTGCTTGTAATACGTTCAGGATCTTCACGACTAATCAATGGCATTGATCCAATGAGGATCCACACATTGTAGCGGATAGCCATTGCGCGGATTGCGTCTTGTAATGGGCCAGTTCCTTCTGCTTCAGCCTGTTTACGATAGGTTGCAGCATCAGCAAATAGTAATGCATTTTCAGGAGTAAGTACTAACTGCACGGTATCAGGCAACTGTTTAATTTGCTGCTCGATCTGTGCCAAGTTGTGTTTAGTATTCTTACCGCTACATAACTGCAAAAGTGCAACATTACCCGTTTTCATTACTCTTGAGTCTCCTTAAGCTGACGTAGTACTTCATCAATTTTCGGTTCATCTAAACTGCCGCTCACGCGATAACGAATAACCGAAATTTTACTCCACAACGGACCAAGGACTTTCGATGCGGCAAATACTGCCGCTCCCGCAAATGGGTTAATCACAAATGCGGTGGCTACACCTACTGTAGCAGATATTTCCGGGGTAATAACCGCTTCGGCATTAATTCGGCGTTTAACGAGGTCAATTTCCCCATTCAAGGCAATATCTGCGACGAGTCCGTCAATATTGAGGTTCTTCGAGGTTAGAATACCTTGATTAATCACCGCATCGCCTTTGATTGAGTCAAAGTTAAAGTCATTACTAAACGTATCGCGGAAGTCTAATTGAAGTTTACGCAATAATGCATCAAAACTGACTAAACGTAACAGCTGCCCAGCACGACCGCCTCCCATATGAGCGATGGCGCCTTTACCTAGGTTCATCGACATTTTACCATTGAGCGTGGCTAAATCAGGTTCCCAAGGCACGAGCCCCCAGTTAAGGTCAAATTCAATGGAATACGGGGAATCAATAATAGGTACTAAGACACCAAAATAAGCGGCGGTTTCATCAAAAGCTTCTCCCGTTAATGAACCCGCTATCTCCGTTTTATTTCCGTTATTACTGTGCCATAGCGCATCCAGCTTTAACTCACCGGCACTGTTTTTCAGTGAACCTGCGGTTAATTTCAAAGTATGCTGTCCTTCGGGGGTAATTTTTGCCGTAATTTCACCCAATTTTTGCCCACTCACCCAGCATTCCGCACAGTGAATATTCACTCTAGGCCATTGGCTGAAATCAAATGTCTCCGATTTTAAACTCGCTTCAGTTGGCGTCAATGAACCTTCAGGGTTGTAATACAGATATTCAATATTCAGCGCCCATGGTCGCTGCTTCCATATCTGTAATTGTCCTTTTAAATTGGTGCTATCAACATTGATTTGCTGCTCATCACGGTACAGGTCGTAGGAAAAACTTAAGTCTTTCCAGTGTTGTCCTGCCAGATAAACCGAGGGGGCTTTAACTTCAAGCGTGTCAGGGTAACTAATTTCCCCCACATGTGAGCTAGCCGACGAAGATAAAAATCCACTTGCCAGTTTTTCCCAATTCACATCCTCTACCGCAGGCAAGTCCACTAAGATTGACGAACCATTTGGTAATATTGGCGGCTGATTACTCCATGGCGCGATATGGGCTTTTTGCAGTTGTAAGGGCGTACTCGATAGCAACCACTGAGAATTAAATCCAAGGCGCTGACCAATATCACCACTGACGGTCAACTGCGCTGTAGTGCCTTTCGCTTGAACATTTATTTTACTGAGCTGTTGCAGTAATGCCGTATCCAGCGCCGGTAATTGGCTTTTTAACTTATTGAGCCCCGCTGTAATATCAATCTGCAGCCCTGTTGCTTGCTTCGATGATTCAGGCAACGTGATATGAATTTGGCTTTTCCAATCACTCAAACCTGACACTTTTCCTTTAATATCATTTGGCAACATTGGAATTTGATTCAATTCCCAATTTCCGCCTAAATTAATATCCACCAAATAATCTTTTGGTCCCGTCAGTGTCGTGAAATCCAAAGAAACAGGCTGCCCTAACCATTGACCTGTGATGTTATCACTCACTAAATCCCCATTGGTGAACTTAAAACTTCCTGTAAGTCCATGTAGGGTACTGTCGATAGGACGGACAAAAATAGTATTCTTGTTGAGATTAACTTGCCCTTTTGCCACCACGTCTTTCCCTGCTGATAATGGGATAGCGAGATTCAGTTTTCCCGTTACCGTGCCATCAATTTGTAGCTCATCAAGGGTACCGCCAAGGGAATTCTTTAACGGTGTCTGGGTAAAATATTGTTGAATTTGCTTGCCCGTACCACTAACACCGGCATCGATATACAACATTTCATCAAAATAGTCATGGATCACGGCATCGAGATTTTCTGCCGTTGCATCCCCTAACTTCACCGAATCAGCATGCATCGCCAAACTGGCTCGGCTAAAGTCTAAGTCGATGTTTAAATCCAGTAAGGCTGGCCATTGGTCATCGTATTCGAATGTGCCATCACGTAACGGTACGTAGACTTGGAATTGCCCATCATTTTTATAGTAAGGGTAATGGGCTGGGTCGCCTTTATAGACTAACGTTGCATTATCTACATGCCCCGCAATAATCGCTTTTGTGAGGTAATCTGCCAGCGCTTGCCCCATCAATTTTTGTGGGAAATAGCGCCAAGCTTCTCCTGCATTATCGGTACTGATCCCCGCCAAAATAGCTAAATCGGCAATATTATGCTGCTTCGCTTTCGCATAGCTAAAGTCACCATTTGCCCTGACCGCTTTGGCTTGTAAATCAATGCCTGAGCTCCACAATTTGAATTCGCTACTGTTGTTGACCCAATTTAATTTACCGTTAGCGCGGTCAATTTCAAAGGGGGCTTTAAATTCATCACGGTAATCCACCGTGCTATCTTTGAGCATAAACGAGAGAACACCTTCTTGGTCACCCCCAACTAGTACGCCCGAAAAATGGTTAACGGATGGCAGTTCTTTCCATTTTTTCCAGCTAACATCCTGCCAATCCATACTGATCTGCGTATGTTCTTCCGTATCTTGCGTAAAGTCTAAAGCAAATTCTGTGACTAACCCCGTCGGCTGACGATGCTGCCAATCTTGAACCAATTCGGGGGTTACAAATGAGAATGTCGGTAACACTTCACTCAAGCGTTCTAATTCAATATTTTTTGCTCGAATGCGCCAATGATCTTTATTTTGATATTTTGCAGATGAGGGTAAATACAAGACTGAAACACTACCTTGAGGCCAGATATACTCATTAGTTTTCAATGTATCGAGCTCTGGGATATTGAACAGCCAGCCGTTACCTTGGCGCTTCATACGAACTAGCAAATCATTCACTTGTAGGTTTTGAGCAAGGGTATCTTCCCCCCAGTTCGCTTCACCTTGGCGCAGCTGAATAAGACCGTTATCAATACGATTATTCTTGAGTGAAATCCATGAAGACAAACTAAAGTTGGCGTCGCGTAACCCCGTGTTATCGCGTAACCATTTACTGAGCCAAGGCTGCATATCAATGTTATCAGCCTGCACATAGAAAATTCCATCGCTGAGCACGCCGTTTTTATCCGACACATCCAACTTTACTTGTAGATAACTATTTTGTTTATTTAGCGTCTCAAGACTCACAAAGCCCTGAGCACGATGGCGGGTATCTTGATTTAGCCAAGAGAGTTCCGGCAACAGTAACGTCATTGTTTGGTCTGATGGCGTTAAGAAGGTCAACTGACTGTCTTTTAAAATAAAGTGGTCAAATTGCCGTAAGAAGAGATCATCCACACCATCATAGCTGGCGGTTTCTTCTGAGCCATCAAAGCTGAGCGGAACTTTATAATTCACATTGAGTTGATAAAAAGTCAGATCACGAAAACGCCACCGCAGAGATAATAGGGAATTCCAAATATCTAACTCAATGGTGACTTTGTTGACTTGAATATCTGTTATCGGATTTTCAATGGCGACATCAGAAATGATGAGCTCTGGACCATAATAGCGCCAAGCCCCTTCGATTTTACCGATGTTCAGTGAGATATCGTGGTGATTTTCAACATAAGTGATAATTTCTTGGCGATAATTATCAATATTAGGTAATAGAAAACGCAAACTGGTGAGTACCAACGCACACAGCAACAATACAGCAGCGGTTGTCACGAGAACTACGCGTGGCAGTCGTTTCACCAGTTTCTCCTTCAAGCAAAATGCTACATCATGACGACATCAAAGCGTTCTTGGCTATATAACGGCTCAGTCTGCACTTTAACTTGTTTCCCTACAAAGATTTCAACTTCCGCTAATGCGTGAGATTCATCTCCTGTCAGCACATCTACCACGGCTTGTGAAGCGTAAACTAAGAATCTATCTGCATCAATTGTCCGATGAACTCTGACAATTTCACGTAAAATTTCATAGCACACCGTTTCAACGGATTTTACCGTGCCACGACCTTGGCAAGTTGGGCAAGTATCACACAGGACATGCTCCAAACTTTCACGGGTTCTTTTACGCGTCATCTCCACTAATCCTAGCTGAGAGAAGCCATTAATGGTGGTTTTTACTTTATCTTTACTCAATGCTTGCTCAAGCGACGCAAGCACGCGACGGCGATGCTCCGCATCAGACATATCAATAAAATCGATGATAATAATGCCACCGAGGTTTCTTAATCGTAATTGACGCGCAATGGCTTGGGTGGCTTCGACGTTGGTATTAAAGATAGTTTCTTCTAAATTACGGTGACCAACAAACGCCCCAGTATTGATATCAATGGTGGTCATCGCCTCAGTTTGGTCGATAATCAGGTATCCCCCTGATTTTAACTCAACCTTTCTGTCCATCGCCCGCTGAATTTCATTTTCCACATCGAATAGATCAAAAATGGGCTGATTCCCTTGGTAGAGTTCAAGTTTTGCCGTCATTTCTGGCACGTATTCCGCAATAAACTCTTCAAGCTGAGAGTAAGTCAAACGAGAATCGACACGAATACGGTCTAATGATGCTCCCGCAAAATCACGAATAATTCGGTAAGCCAGTGAAAGCTCGCCGTAGATTTTAGTGCGTGTGACATTACGCTTTTTACGTTCAATCACTTTCGCCCATAAGCGCTTTAAAAATGCGGCATCTTGTTTAACATCCTCTTCTGCCACACCTTCTGCGGCGGTGCGAATGATAAACCCACCGTTTTCGTCACAATATTGAGCAACACACTCTTTTAAGCGCTCTCTTTCTTCTTCACTATCAATACGTTGAGAAACACCTACATGAGAAGCTCCCGGCATAAAAACTAAGTAGCGAGAAGGTAAAGTAATATCCGTAGTCAGACGCGCGCCTTTTGTGCCTAGCGGGTCTTTAACAACTTGAACGATTAGGTCTTGCCCTTGTTTTACCAGTTCGGCAATGTCTCTCACATGGAAATTTTTTTGCTCATCACCTGCGATACATTCAGTGTGAGGCATAATGTCAGAGGCGTGTAAAAAGGCTGCTTTATCAAGGCCAATATCAACAAAGGCCGCCTGCATACCGGGTAAAACGCGGCTCACGCGACCTTTGTAAATATTCCCTACCAGTCCTCTTTTCGCCTCTCGTTCGACATGTATTTCTTGTAAGATCCCACCATCAATGTAAGCGACGCGCGTTTCAGATGGTGTTACGTTTACTAATAGTTCCGTAGTCATGAATTCCCCTTACCATCACCTAACGCTAAAAATCGTTGTATTAATTCTTCTGTTTCGACCAATGGTAAGCCCACTACCGCATGGTAGCTACCATTGATACGTCGGATAAAACGCCCACCCAAACCTTGGATACCGTAAGCGCCCGCTTTATCCATCGGCTCACCCGATTGTATATAATCCTGTATTTCCAGCAAAGATAACTCGCGGAATGTCACATCTGTCGTAATCAATGAGGTTAACGTCTCATCCGTATTCGACACCGCAATGGCGGTCATTACCTGATGTGTTTTACCTGAAAGGTCACTGAGGATTTGCTGAGCATGGGCAGCGTCTCGTGGTTTTTCCAATATTTTACCCTCGAGAACCACTATCGTATCTGCGCCAAGAACAGGGTGATTCGCGGGTGCAATAGCCACACCTGCTCGTGATTTATCTCGCGCCAAGCGCTGCACATAGGCTTGAGGCGACTCCCCTTCTTGCCATTTTTCTTCCACTTCTGGACGCAAAATTTCAAAGGAATAACCTAAGAGTTGGACTAATTCACGTCGTCTCGGTGAACCTGATGCAAGATAAATTAAGCTCATAAATTGTTATTCCCGTTATTATTAACAGCCATAATCTTAACATACTGAAAATTGACGGCGAATCTTTCGTAACAGTAAAAATAGCCACGGCCACAGAATACCATTCACCAAACTATTCCAGAATACTTGAGGGTGGAATAAGACTTGCGAGGAAAGGAATTCAGCCCAGAAAACAGCAAGATCTTGCACCACCGTTAGCGCAACAATAATCAAGGATTGCTGCCAAAGTGCCATATTACGCAGGAGTTGGTGCTTATAAGCCACGAGATAACAAATGATGCTGAATGATAAGGCATGAACGCCCAGTGCCGAGCCTTGAATAGAATCGACGATAATCCCTAAGAGAAAGCTAGTGCCAACACTGACTCGGTGTGGTAATGCCATCACCCAGTAAATCAAAATCAACAGCAACCATGTTGGTCGATAAAACGCCAATTGTTCAGGCCAAGGCATGACCTGTAAAATCAGTGCGATAAAAAAAGATAACCAAATAATGATGCGCCCATTACCACGGTACTCATCCATTATGATCCCCTCCCATCTTCATCATACAGTCTCTCTCATCCAATCTTATGGCTGTGGCTGAGTTTGTTCTGGTTGCATGGACGATGGCAATGGCGGTCCTTGAATTTCACTCGGCGTTGGTAACACCTGCGGCAACACTTTCATTAAACGCTCATTCGCCGCTCGGTAAACATCAGATGGCTGTAACGCAGTTTTAGGATCATTTTCATTACCCCACAATAGGAGTAAATAGCGTAGACGCTGTAATTCTGCGCTTGGTCTAGCTGAAATGATGGTATATGCACGCTGAGTATCATGCTTCACCGCAGAAACCACCGCAACGGGATACCCTTCAGGGAATCGCCCGCCAAGCCCCGATGTCACTAGTACATCGCCAACGCGAATATCTGTATTTCCGGGTAATGGCTCTAACTGTAAATCATCCGCACAACCAGAACCGGCAGCGATAACGCGAATATCATTACGTAAAACTTGCACCGGTAACGCATGAGCGGTATCGCAAATTAATAAAACGCGGCTATTAAAGTTGCTGATTCCCACCACTTGCCCAACCACACCTTTATCACTAATGACAGGCTGACCTTCATAGACACCATCATTACTTCCTTTATCAATGACCACTTGATCACGATAAGGTGTGTTCGCACCTGAGATAACCTGCGTTACCATCATGTGTTCGTCTTGGCGTAATGGGGAACCTAAAAGCTCTCGCAGACGGGCGTTTTCTTGTTTCAGCTGCTCAAGCAGTAAGTTATCTGCTTTTTTTAACAATATCTCTTGGCGCAGGGCTTTATTCTCAAATTGGAGTTGATCCCGCGTTGAAAGGGTTTCAGAGATATTATCGAGGAACTGACGAGGTCCGTTAGCTAAAAAATAGAATGGGCTAACCGCCGTGTCTAAATAATTACGGATTTTATTGAAAGGCTCGAAACGATGGTCAATCACCACCAGCACCAATGCAATTATCACTGCAATAAAAATGCGTAACTGTAGGGAAGGACCTCGCCTAAAAATTGGCTTCATGTATGGCTAAGTTTCGCTAATGGTCGGAGAATAAAAAAATAGTCAAAGCAACTGGAGCTAAAACCCCCAGTTGCTTATGGCGTGATTTAGTCTTCGCTAAACAGGTCACCACCGTGCATGTCAATCATCTCTAACGCTTTACCGCCACCACGAGCAACGCAGGTTAAAGGATCTTCAGCAACGATGACCGGAATACCAGTCTCTTCCATTAATAAACGATCTAAATTACGCAGGAGAGCACCACCGCCTGTTAATACCATACCGCGCTCTGAAATATCAGACGCTAATTCTGGTGGGCACTGTTCTAACGCTAACATTACCGCGCTAACAATACCTGTTAAAGGCTCTTGTAATGCTTCTAAAATTTCGTTGGAGTTCATTTTGAATCCGCGTGGCACACCTTCTGCCAAGTTACGACCACGCACTTCAATTTCATAAACTTCATCTGTTGGGAAAGCAGAGCCGATACCATGCTTAATGCGCTCAGCCGTTGCTTCACCAATTAAGGAACCATAATTACGGCGTACATAGTTGATAATTGACTCGTCAAAACGGTCACCACCAATACGTACAGAAGAAGAGTAAACAACACCGTTCAGGGAGATAACAGCCACTTCAGTGGTGCCACCACCGATATCGACAACCATCGAACCCGTTGCTTCAGAGACAGGTAAACCCGCACCGATTGCCGCAGCCATAGGCTCTTCAATTAAAAATACTTCACGTGCGCCTGCGCTTAATGCAGATTCACGGATAGCTTTACGCTCAACTTGAGTTGCACCAACAGGGACACAGACTAAAACGCGAGGGCTTGGACGCAAGAAGCTGTTACTGTGAACTTGCTTAATAAAGTGTTGTAACATTTTTTCAGTTAAGAAAAAGTCAGCAATAACACCATCTTTCATTGGTCGAATTGCAGAAATGTTACCCGGTGTACGCCCCAGCATCTGTTTTGCTTCACCACCAACCGCCGCGACGCTTTTTGGCGAGCCTGCGCGATCCTGACGAATTGCAACTACAGAGGGTTCATTTAATTTGACGCCTTGTCCTTTGACATAAATGAGGGTATTGGCCGTACCCAAGTCAATCGACAGGTCATTAGAAAACATGCCACGAAATTTTTTAAACATAACGAAAGGATTATCCTGCAAGCTGGGGACGAATAAAAACCCGTCTACTCTACCAACCACTTGAAGCTGCCTCAAGGCGTAAATCAATCACTTCATAAATATGGTTAATTCATCTATTTTCACATACTAAAATCGTACATGCTTCTATAACAAAACGAAGCAGATAAAAACCTCGAAAATTGCCCTTAATTCATATGCATCGAAAATAACCCATCATTCGCGCACAATAAACAGACAACCTCTGGTTGTTATATACTCCATCTTTGCGTTCTTCCCAGTGTGACAAGCGATTATGTCTACAAGTTCAAATAAATTTTTTATATTTTAATTATTGCTATACATCTAGCTTTTTAACAACAAAATAAGTGAACTTAAATGTCGCTAATTCTATTATCAACTTAAAATTAAGCTATAACGATGTCGACACGCTGATGTATTAGTCAGAGTAGGACATTTTGCATGATAAAAGCCTAGTTATGCCAGAAAAAAATGCATTTTTACAAATTAATTACATAAGTAATAGTGTGAAAACCATTCTGGTGTCAATGAAAACGATTTTACCTATGTGTAAATTAAAAAAACACTTATTTAATCATAAATTAGGGGTGGGTCATGAAAGCGCTCGTTTTACAGCAACAAGACGATAAAATCGTTCCTGAAATTCATCAAGTTTCTCCAGAGTCACTACCTAAGGGTGATGTCATCATCGATATTCACTGGTCGACAATTAACTATAAAGATGCGCTCGCAATTAATGGAAAGGCGGGGGTTGTCCGTCAATATCCCATGGTCCCAGGTATTGATTTTTCAGGCATTGTTCATCACAGTGAAGATCCCCGTTTCCATATTGGTCAACATGTTTTACTCACCGGCTGGGGAGTGGGAGAAACCCATTGGGGGGGACTTGCCACCCAAGCAAAAGTCCCCGCTGATTATTTAACGCCTCTTCCTGAATCATTATCACTGAAACACGCCATGGTTATTGGTACCGCAGGATTTACCGCGATGCTCTGTGTCAACGCGCTTGAAGAGGCAGGCATTACCCCTGAAAGTGGCGACATTCTGGTCAGTGGTGCCAGTGGTGGAGTCGGAAGTATTGCCACTCAACTACTGTCTTTATTAGGCTACCACGTTGTCGCTATTTCGGGGCGAGAAGAAAATCATGACTATTTGCTGCAAATTGGCGCAAAAAGTGTGCTTCCACGCAGTGAATTTACGCATCCCGCGAAGCCATTAGATAAACAACGTTGGGCGGGTGCAATCGACACCGTTGGTGGTGACGTGCTCGCCAATATTTTAGCACAAGTGAACTATAATGGAGCTGTAGCAGCATGTGGACTTGCTGGCGGATTCACTCTACCAACAACCGTTATGCCATTCATTTTACGCAATGTTCGTCTACAAGGAGTCGATTCGGTTTACTACCCTGCAGCTAAACGCTCAAAAGTGTGGGAACGATTAGCACAACTCTTGCCTGACACGTTTTATGGACAAGTCAGCAGAGAGATATCCTTAGAAGAGTGTGTGGAATATGCAAAAAAACTCTTAAAAAATGAAGTCACTGGGCGTACCCTAGTAAACCTTCAAAATTAAATCATCAATATCCATCATTGTGCTGCCACAATGTGGATTACGGCACAATTTCTAAAATAAATTCGGGTAATTTCTCTGATAAGACCAGTATTTTGCTGCTATATGCGACGAAATAATTATAATGCTCTTCCTTGTCAGTCAAAAATCTATTTATTTTTATGATAAAAGATGACAAACCGTCAACATCGCGTTATGTTGTCGGATTATTGACATATCGTCGGAGTTAGCAACACAATGACAGAAGATACTCATATTTTGCTCCTTAACGGACCGAACTTAAATATGCTAGGTTCTAGAGAACCTGAGAAATATGGAGCGCGGTCGCTTTCTGACATTGTATCGAACCTGATGCAAGAAGCAGAAAAGCTAGGGGTGAAACTGAGCCATTTTCAGTCAAATGCAGAGCATGAACTTATCGATAGAATTCATGCAGCACAAGGTAATGTTGATTATATCCTAATCAACCCGGCCGCATTCACGCATACAAGTGTTGCTCTGCGTGATGCGCTATTAGCGGTGAGTATCCCATTTATTGAGATCCACTTGTCTAATATTTATGCTAGAGAATCCTTTCGCCATCACTCCTATTTCTCCGATATATCCAGTGGAGTTATTTGTGGTCTTGGTGCTGAGGGTTACAGTTTTGCATTACAAGCCGCGGTAAACCGTGTGCAACTAATTAATTCAATCCAATTATAAGAGTACGGAATCATATCCATGGATATTCGTAAAATTAAAAAGCTGATCGAGCTTGTTGAAGAGTCTGGCATTTCTGAACTGGAAATTTCTGAAGGTGAAGAGTCAGTACGTATCAGTCGTGTATCACCAGCATCTCAAATGATGGCTGCACCTCAACAGTTCTACTCAGCACCAGTTGCTCAACAACCTGCATTAGCTAACGCGGTTGCTCCAGCACAAGAAGCAGCAGCTCCAGCAGCACCTGCGGCAGTTTCTGGTCACCAAGTTCGCTCACCAATGGTTGGTACCTTCTACCGCTCACCAAGCCCAGAAGCAAAACCATTTGTTGAAGTTGGTCAAACAGTCAAAGTTGGCGATCCTCTTTGCATCGTTGAAGCGATGAAAATGATGAACCAAATCGAAGCAGATAAAGCTGGTGTTGTTAAAGCTATTTTGTTGCAAAACGGTGATGCAATAGAATTTGACGAGCCATTAGTTGTCATCGAATAACGAGGCGTTTCCATGCTGGAAAAAATTGTTATCGCAAACCGTGGAGAAATTGCACTGCGTATTCTGCGTGCATGTAAAGAACTCGGCATCAAAACTGTTGCGGTTCACTCCACGGCAGATAGAGATTTAAAACACGTATTGCTGGCAGACGAAACTATTTGTATTGGTCCTGCCGCATCGGCAAAAAGCTACTTGAACATCCCTGCGATCATTGCTGCGGCTGAAATCACAGGCGCACAAGCGATTCACCCAGGCTACGGTTTCCTGTCTGAAAACGCTGACTTTGCAGAGCAAGTAGAACAATCAGGCTTCATTTTTATCGGTCCAAAAGCTGAAACCATCCGCCTAATGGGTGACAAGGTTTCTGCGATTAGCGCGATGAAAAAAGCAGGCGTTCCTTGTGTACCGGGTTCTGATGGTCCATTAGGCAACGATACTGAAAAGAACAAAGCAATTGCTAAACGCATCGGCTTCCCAGTTATCATCAAAGCATCTGGTGGTGGTGGTGGTCGTGGTATGCGAGTGGTCCGTAATGAAAAAGATTTAGAATCTTCCATTAACCTGACCCGAGCAGAAGCAAAAGCTGCATTCAACAACGATATGGTTTACATGGAGAAATTCCTTGAAAACCCTCGTCACGTTGAAATCCAAGTGATGGCAGATGGTCAGGGTCATGCTATTTATTTAGCAGAACGTGACTGTTCAATGCAACGCCGCCACCAAAAAGTGGTTGAAGAAGCACCAGCGCCAGGAATTACCCCTGAAATTCGCCGTCATATCGGTGAACGCTGTGCAAATGCGTGTATTGAAATCGGTTATCGTGGCGCAGGTACTTTTGAGTTCTTATTTGAAAACGGCGAATTCTATTTCATCGAAATGAACACCCGTATTCAGGTTGAGCACCCAGTGACAGAAATGATCACCGGCGTTGACTTAATCAAAGAACAGCTGCGTGTGGCATCTGGTTTACCATTATCGGTGACTCAGGATCAAATTAATGTTCACGGTCATGCGATTGAGTGTCGTATCAACGCAGAAGACCCGCATACATTCCTGCCTAGCCCAGGTAAAATCACGCGTTTCCACTCTCCGGGTGGCTTCGGTGTTCGTTGGGAATCTCATATTTACGCAGGCTACTCTGTTCCTCCGTACTATGACTCAATGATTGGTAAATTAATTACTTATGGTGAAACTCGTGACATCGCGATTGCTCGTATGAAAAACGCGTTGAACGAATTAATCATCGATGGAATTAAAACCAACATCGAATTACAACAGATGATCATGAATGATGAAAACTTTGCCAAAGGTGGAACCAACATCCACTATTTGGAGAAAAAACTCGGTATTCAAGAATAATAAGCTGAATAGTCGATATTTTCATCATCCAAAACAAATACCGGAAAGCCTTTTTCCGGTATTTTTTTGCCTATAAATAACCAGATTATCAGTTTTATTATGCTATTTTTAACACTCCCTACTCAGATTGTCGTACAATCCCCCGATTATTTTTGTCAACATGAGGAGGAAAAACGAATGGACAAACGTTTTCTTCAATCAAACAGGGAAGCTCGTTGGGCGTTATATCTGACGATTGCCTATTTGCTAGGTTGGTTACTCTGCGCCTATCTACCCAGTAATACTCTTGGTGTTACAGGACTACCGTTGTGGTTTGAGTGGTCATGTCTGATTCTCCCTATCATCTTTATTGTGCTATGTATCATGATGGTAAAACTCGTATTCAAAGATATCCCTCTGGAGGAGAAAGATGCAGACTGAAGTACTTCTGCCCCTAGTTGGCTATCTGCTCCTCGTTTTTCTCCTTTCGCTCTATGCTTATAAAAAACGCACGAAAGGCGAGTTTCTTAACGAGTATTTCCTCGGCAATCGCTCTATGGGTGGCTTTGTCTTAGCCATGACGATCACGGCGACCTATATCAGCGCCAGTTCCTTCATTGGGGGACCCGGAGCCGCCTACAAATATGGATTAGGCTGGGTACTCCTTGCCATGATCCAACTGCCTGCCATTTGGCTATCTTTGGGTGTACTTGGCAAAAAATTCGCAATCCTCGCACGACGCTATAATGCCGTTACTCTTAACGACATGCTGTACGCCCGCTACCAAAGCCGTTTTTTAGTTTGGTTTGCAAGTGTCAGTTTATTAGTCGCGTTCTTTGGCGCAATGACCGTGCAATTTATCGGCGGTGCACGATTACTTGAAACTGCGGCAGGCATTCCCTACACATACGGACTACTCATTTTTGGTGTCTCTATCGCACTGTATACCGCTATCGGTGGTTTTCGGGCGAGCGTCCTTAACGATGCCTTGCAAGGGCTCGTCATGCTATTAGGCACCGTCATCCTGCTGGTTGCAATTATCTATCACGCGGGAGGTTTACCGGCTGCCATAGAAAAAATGCATGCCATCGATCCTAAACTGGTTTCACCAGAAGGTGCTGACGATATTCTCAGTGGTCCCTTCCTCGCATCATTTTGGGTATTAGTGTGCTTTGGTGTGATTGGTTTACCACACACCGCCGTACGTTGTATCTCTTATAAAGACAGTAAAGCCGTCCATAAGGGAATCATTATTGGGACGATTGTGATGGCTATCTTGATGTTTGGTATGCACTTTGCTGGCGCCTTAGGGCGGGCGGTGTTACCTGACTTAACCATCCCAGACCAAGTTATTCCTACCCTAATGGTACAGGTGCTTCCTCCGTTCGCGGCGGGAATTTTCCTTGCGGCGCCAATGGCAGCCATTATGTCCACCATTAACGCCCAATTACTGCAATCTTCGGCGACGATCGTGAAAGATATCTACCTCAATGCAGCTCCTCAACAGATTAAGAATGAGAAAAAGTTAGCACGAATCTCCAGCTTCTCAACCTTGATTTTAGGCGCGTTACTGCTGATTGCAGCATGGAATCCACCACAAATGATTATCTGGTTGAACTTGCTAGCTTTTGGTGGGTTAGAGGCCGTATTCCTGTGGCCGCTGGTTCTTGGACTTTATTGGGAAAAAGCCAATGGTACTGGGGCGCTAAGTGGAATGATTGTGGGTGGAGTCTGTTACGCTATTTTTGCGTCATTTAAGATTGAAATTATGGGCTTTCACGCGATTGTCCCATCGCTGATCCTCAGCTTAATTGCCTTTTTGATCGGTAATCTTTTTGGCAAAAATCCAGTACAATCGGCACCAAACGAACAGGTAACTAGCACTCATTGATTTTGGCTTTACCTAATTTAAATGAACAAATGCAATGCTCTCAATATTGATGTGAAACATAGCAAACCATTTTAGTGCTCTAAATAATTCGCGTCATAGCTAGGCGGCAAACGAGCTAATCCCTAGGGAGCATACACAAGTATGTGACTAGGGTTAGCGAACGCAGCCAACAACGCTATGGCGTGAAGAATTAAGAGCATCCTAGAAGAGAAAAAACAATGCCTTGGATACAAATCAGACTAAACTCAAACGCAAAAGATGCAGAAGCGCTTGGCGATGAATTAATGGAAACGGGATCAGTCTCTGTCACATTTCAAGATAGCCATGATACCCCTGTTTTCGAACCACTGCCGGGGGAAACTCGCCTTTGGGGAGATACTGACGTCATTGGCTTGTATGACGCTGAAACTGACATGAAACTGGTGATCGCCCAGTTAGAAAATAGCCCACTGTTAGCACCTGGCTTTGTTCATAAAATCGAACAAATTGAAGACAAAGATTGGGAACGTGAATGGATGGATAACTTCCACCCAATGCGTTTCGGTCAACGCTTATGGATCTGCCCAAGCTGGCGTGATGTGCCCGATCCAACCGCGGTGAATGTTATGTTAGATCCAGGATTGGCATTCGGTACGGGCACCCACCCAACAACCTCTTTATGCTTAGAGTGGCTAGACGGATTAGATCTTGAAGGTAAAACAGTAATCGACTTCGGTTGCGGATCTGGGATCTTAGCTATTGCTGCATTGAAATTAGGTGCCGCACACGCTATTGGGATCGACATCGATCCACAAGCTATCCTTGCTAGCCGCGATAATGCAGAGCGTAACGGCGTCTCAGAGCGTTTGTCGCTCTATTTACCGAAAGACCAACCCCAAGACCTTCAAGCAGATGTCGTCGTTGCTAACATCCTTGCAGGTCCATTACGTGAGCTTGCACCAATGATCAGTGTATTACCTCGAGTCGGGGGTCATTTAGGTCTCTCTGGCGTGTTAGCGAGTCAAGCTGAAAGCGTGGCTGACGCGTATCGTGCAGACTTCAATATTGACCCAGTTGCAGAGAAAGATGAATGGTGCCGAATCACTGGTGTCAAGCATTTTTAATGGGTTTGCGGTAAAAATTGAAGAATAATTTCTTTGAAATTAATTGCAGAATGGATTATCTTACAGCTCAAATATTGCTCAATAGCTGGTGATAATCTGTTCTGCTCGAGAGATGAGTCTCGGATATTCTCTGTAATCGTTATTTTTAGTGCTCGTTGTTAAAAAACACCTAACAACCTGTTAAATAACACTAATTTTATTATTTCTTAAAAAGCAAGATAAAAAAGTTAGTGATAAATAACCGTTTGCTCAAAGTTTGTCCTTTCATATCTCGTAAAAAATGCGTAATATACGCGCCCTTGCAGTCACAGTATGGCCCCCATTTAGTTATGCGAATCGGACAATATCAGTTGAGAAACTGTCTTATTGCTGCCCCCATGGCAGGCATCACAGATAAGCCGTTTAGGTCTCTGTGTTATGCAATGGGTGCTGGAATGACAGTATCGGAGATGCTTTCTTCCAACCCACAAGTTTGGAAGACAGATAAATCGAGACTCAGGATGGTTCACCGCGATGAACTCGGGGTGCGTTCTGTTCAAATAGCTGGCAATGATCCCGATGAAATGGCCGCAGCAGCTCAAATTAACGTTGAGAGCGGCGCTCAAATCATTGATATCAATATGGGCTGTCCAGCTAAGAAAGTGAATCGTAAGCTTGCAGGCTCAGCCTTGCTACGTTATCCGGAGATTGTGAAATCAATCCTAGAAACCGTTGTAAACGCTGTGGATGTGCCAGTCACACTAAAAATCCGCACAGGCTGGTCACCTGAAGAGCGTAACTGCATAGAGATTGCCCAATTGGCCGAAGATTGTGGTATTCAAGCCTTGACCATTCATGGCAGAACCAGAGCCTGTCTGTTCAACGGCGAAGCTGAGTATGACAACATTCGGGCAGTTAAGCAGACTGTTTCCATTCCGGTTATTGCCAATGGCGACATTACTGACCCGCTAAAAGCCAGGGCTGTTTTAGACTACACAGGGGCGGATGCCTTGATGGTAGGCAGAGCAGCTCAGGGAAGACCTTGGATCTTTCGGGAAATCCAACATTATCTGGACACAGGTGAGATATTGCCACCGATGCCAATGGCAGAAGTGAAAAGCATTATGCTAGGGCATGTACGGGAACTGCACGACTTTTATGGTCAAGGCAAGGGAGCCCGTATAGCGCGCAAACATGTTTCTTGGTATTTACAAGAGCATGCACCTGATGACCAGTTTCGGCGCTCCTTCAACGCCATTGAGGATGCCAGCGAACAGCTGGAGGTGTTGGAAGCATTTTTTGAAAATTTTTGCGTAAATAAAAGATAAGAGCTGACAGAACTATGTTCGAACAACGCGTAAATTCTGACGTACTAACCGTTGCAACTGTAAATTCACAAGATCAAGTAACTCAAAAACCGTTACGTGACTCAGTTAAGCAAGCACTGAAGAACTATTTTGCTCAATTAAATAATCAAGATGTTAATGATTTATATGAGCTGGTATTGGCTGAGGTAGAACAGCCTTTGTTGGACATGGTTATGCAATATACCCGTGGAAATCAGACCCGTGCTGCCCTGATGATGGGTATCAACCGCGGAACTCTGCGTAAGAAACTGAAAAAATACGGCATGAACTAATCCTAGTCGGTTAATGCAGTGTTTTTAGAAGCCCTTTCTGATTTTAGAAAGGGCTTTTTTGTTTTCATCGATTTGCACATCTTGTTATACCTTTCAATAATCACGCCTATTTTTAATACAATAATTATTGATTTAATAAATAAATCAACCTTGTTTTAATCTTGGATTTTATTTATGAGCATCATCACAATTCATAGAATCCTATTTTTTATATCTTGCCATTTTTTATTTAGCTTTATAAATTCAAAATCCTTTTATTTCTCACCATTCGAAATTAACCATGAAAATTGAAAAGGATTTAAATGACAATGATTGATTTAAGAAGTGATACGCTAACGAGGTTAAATAAAGAAGACTTAAATAATATAAATTATAATTATATTAGTGATGATTGTTACAATGAAGATATTTACGTCAAAAAATTAGAGTCCTATATATCTGAATTGTTTAATAAAGAAAGTGCGCTCTTTATGCCATCGGGTACCATGTGTAATCAGATTGGTTTAAAAGTTTTATCCTCACTCGGTAATGAAGTTATTACTGAAGTTGGCTACCACATCTGTTTTTTCGAATCATCACAAACCTCCGCACTGAGCGGATTAATCATTAATAATATTAAAACGCAAAATGGTATTTTGACCGAAGACGAGGTTATCCAAGCCATCAACAGTAAAGCTCGTTGGTCAAATCTTTATGCCACCCCACAAGTGATTGCGATAGAAAGTAGCATTAGCACTTACGGAGGAATGGTATTCCCCCTCTTAGAAATAAAAAAGCTCAAAAAGTTGTGTCTTGAGAAAGGCATGTCTCTATTTTTAGATGGCGCAAGGGTACTCAATACTTGTATTTCTCTAAAACTTTCCCCAGCAGAATACGTCAAAGAAATCGACCTGCTTAATATCTGTCTCTCTAAAGGCATTGGCGCGCCATTTGGCTCGGTATTAGTGGGCAGTAAGCACCATATAGAAAACGCTAAACGGTATCGAAAATGGTATGGCGGAGCGCTGCATCAATCAGGGTTACTTGCTGCCATTGCGTTAAATAAATTAGAGCATTATGAATCCCAGCTACGCACAGATCACCAAAATGCAGCACATCTTGCCTCCATTGCTTCAACGTATTTTCAACTCGCTTACCCTGTTGAAACCAATATTGTCATGATAAAAACGCCAGATGCCGAGCGTGTTGTCCAAGCATTAAAAAACGCTGGGATACTGGCTATCGCTTGGACAAGCGATATTGTGCGTTTTGTTACCAGCAGTAATATTACGGAAGCCATGATCAATCAACTTGACCCTCTATTTAAAAAAATAAAAAATATTTAATATGATAAATAAAATCATGACGACTCGATTTTTATCGGGCATCTCTTTTTACAGTTTTCTACCTTTTTTTTCTTTATACCTGATTAATGAAAAAAATCTCGAAGAGAGTGATGTTGCTATTATCATTCTTACATTTCTTTTTATTAGCCGTTCATTCTCTCTTTTCACTCATTTTATTATTGATTTCATTAATTATAAGAAAACACTTTTCTTCAGTTATTTGATTTCTTCATCATTTATTATTTCTATCTATTTCACCTCAAGCTTTTATATCCTTCTGTTATCCTCAGCCTTTATTGGTGCCGGCTTTTCTATTGCCAATGTGGGTACAAGTTTATTTATTGCAGAAAATAGTCATCATTCACAAAGAGTCAAGAATTTTTCAATATTGAATGTCATTGTTAATATTTCGTCAGCTGTAGGCGGTGCAGCAGGGGAATGGTTTTATCATGGTTCATATTCGAGCGTTATATTTCTTCCTTCAGCCATTATGTGTGTCGCTGCGCTGTACTCATTAACCTTAACGGATAAAAAGCATACCTCGCCAATGCAAGATCAGCCAACGGAAGCCACCACCCGCTTTTTAGCATGGGGACTTTTCCTCTGTTATAGCTCAATTCCCTTCTTTATGTTGGGATTAGTCTTTCGCAATTTAGCTTACTTATTTGAGCTACATTACCAAGGTGCTCGAAACTCTATCAGTGTTGCTTATTTGTTCGCTTTGAATGCATCTATGATCATTCTTCTGCAAATCAAAGTAACTCAATTCATTGATAAACAGAAAAAATCACACCAGGCTATCATCTACAAATGTAGCCTTATTTTGATTGCTATCTTGCTGTTATTTTTAAACTTCAATGCATTAGTCTCGCTCTATTTATTAATCATCCTATTTACCTTTAGCGAGTTGATTTGGAGCCCTTACAACAATAGCCTTGCAATAGAGAAGTGCCCATTTACCCGCAAGAAACTCTCATTGTCTATTTGCCTCTTTTTTTGGGGATTGGCTGAATCCCTTGGTGCCTATATTGGCATTATTGCGAACGATGTCCAGATACACATCTATATCCCTATTACCCTGTTTTTACTTCTTATTTCTTTATTCGCAGCTGAATACTCTATCTCTTTAAGGCGCTCAGATGAAAACCATCCTATTTCTCGAATGTAATATCTCTGGTACAGGTGTCAGAGCCATTAAGCTGGCTAAAGAAAACGGTTATCACACCGTTTTATTAACTAAAGAACGTAATTATTATGCGCAATTAGCTGACAACCCAGCACTCTATGTTAATGAAATTGTAGAGGTTAATACCGATTCCATTGCAGCTATACTCAGTCATGCTCTCGAGTATAATCCGCAAGGTATCGTGGCTTTTGATGACTATCGGCTCGTCAACGCTGCCGCGGTATCTCACGCCCTCGGTTTACCCTCTCCGAATTTAATTGCCCTAACTATGTGTCGCTACAAGCACCTAACCAGACAACATTTGCACCAACAGAATGCCAATTGTCATTACAAAGTTTGCAATATCCATGACAAATTTGATCTTAACAATATGCCATACCCTGTTGTCATAAAACCCTGTGATGACAGTGGGAGTAGCCAAGTTACTGTGTGTTACTCTGAGAAAGAAACTCGTGCTGCTGTCCATGCATTAACCGAGTTTAGAATTAACCAACGCGGATATCTGCTCTCCCCACAATATCTTGTCGAAGAATTTATTGAAGGGGATGAATACAGCGCCGAAGCTTATTGGGATAGGCAATACGATGAGTGGAAAATACTGGGCATCACAAAAAAATACACGACGTCTGGGCAATATGCCGTAGAAATCGGTCATGATTTTCCAGATGAATCCCTTGATATCGATGACGTCACGAAAACTATCATTGAGTGGCTCACTCAGGTAGGGTTATCCCTCACGGTCGCACATGTTGAATTTAAACTTAACCATGGCGAAATAAAGCTTATTGAAATTAATCCAAGAGTTGCCGGCGGGATGATTGATACTCTTTGCTATCAATCAACAGGGTTTGATTTAATTGAATGCTATCTTGCGTTACATGTAAAAGGTATGACCTATGCGTCCACATTAACGCTCAACAAACAGTATGCGTCTATTCGATTTTTAACCTCCGAAAAACAAGGAACTATCCTTGATTTCCATGCAAACTCTCACTTAGATCTACCATTACTGTTTAATTTTGTTCCTACTCCTGTACATGTCAATACACTAAAAGATAGCTATAGCCGGCTTGGTTACGTGATTACAACAGCGCCCACACAACACTTAGCCGCAGAAAAGGCAGAAAATTGGCTCAAGAATATAACCATGAGCTATCAATAAAAAAACCCAGTACAAACCTGTGTTTGTACTGGGCTAAATGGATTACCGTTGCTTGATAGTTTGCCGCTATTAGGCGGCAACAACCTTGGCGTCGGTGAATGCACTTCCATCGCTGGTTAGCTGGAACTTGCTCACCGATTCTTGTAACTCTTCGGTTTGATGCTCTAACGAACTTGCAGCGGTTGCCACTTGTTCCACCAAAGACGCATTTTGTTGTGTCACGCTATCCATTTGAGTAATCGCGACACCCACTTGTTCTATCCCCTTACTCTGCTCTTCAGATGCGATGGTAATCTGCTTCATAATCGCAGTCACGTCATTGATCCCTTGCAGAATATTACTCATCGTTGAACCCATTTCATGAACCAAATGCGTTCCTTTTTCCACACACGAAGTCGATTCAGCAATGAGCTTTTCAATTTCCATTGCAGCATCAGCACTGTGACTTGCCAGCTTACGCACTTCAGCGGCAACCACCATAAACCCTCGTCCATGCACACCCGCTCTCGCTGCCTCAATAGAGGCATTCAATGCCAAAATATTTGTCTGGAAGCTAATGTCATTCATCATGCTGATAATGTCAGAAATTTTCTTGGCGCTCTGAGAAATTTCATCCATTGTGCTCACGACGGATTCAACAATTGCATCCCCTTGATTTGCGACTACAAACGCTTCTGCGGCTAGCTGGTTTGCTTGGTGAGTATTTTCCACATTCAATTGCACTGCTGCGGTAATTTGCTCCATACTCGCTGCGGTCTCCTCCAACGCTGCCGCTTGCTCTTCGGTACGAGAGGAAAGGTCGCTATTGCCATTAGAGATCTCTGTCGCGCCGCGATAAATGCTTTCACTGCCATTACGAATGGTCAACACCGCTTCACGTAAGCTGTTTTGCATCTCTTCTAATAGCGGGAAAAGTTTACCGACACAGTTACGACCAAATGGCGCTATTGGTTGGCTTAAATCACCTTTCGCAATTTTATCGAAATATTGACGGATCATTTCCAGTGGGCGCTGCATCATGTGCAGTAGATAGCGGTCAGTAAAGATCAAAATCAACACGCCAAAAATCGTGGCGATAATGATCACGATCCGCGTCATGTCCATATGCTCATCAACGGCTTCTCGTGTGTGCTCAATCATCACATCCGCCATTTGGTTAAATTGCGTAATAGCGGCACCAAATGTACGGCTTAGTGCAGGTGTGACATTATGGGCATGAGCCAGATACGCCGCTTTATCATCCCCCATTGAGACAGCAAGCTGGGGTTTAACCCCATCATCTAGGAGTGCTTGCCAGCTGTTAATGACTTGGTCTGAAATCGCTTTATCCATCGGTCCTGGTGAAATTGATTTCATCTCTTCAAGATAACGCTCCATATTCACTAGCGCCTCTTTAACCAGTGTATAGTCCCCTTCTTTCCCTTCATTTTTCGTTTCCATCACACGAGTTAGACGAGTCACAAAACGAAAATACTGGTCATTACCTTGGCTCAGAACCGTCATCTGCTTAACCAATTGTCGGTCAACCTGAATACCATCGGAAATACGAGATAAGGACCAGCCGCTATACAGACTTATTCCGCCTAGGTTTAGGCATAAAATGCCAAGTAGCACGAGCATCACAGCACGTATTGAATAATTTCGAAGTTTCTGCATGGAATTTCTCTTTTGATAAAATAAAATGATCTTTGTTTAATTTATCGGCGGTAAAAGAGAAAAATTTAATTATTTTCAATTGCTTTCCGACTTTTAGACATTACAAAAAACACAAAATTATCCGATTGAAAATTGGGTTACTACTTGATTTTAGAGACATAATGTTTGTTTTTTATCCATCGTAGTTCTACTTTTGTACAATTACCTTATCTTCCAGTTTGTGATTGAACTCGCATAGTCATCCTCGTTTTCTGTATGCCACATTCATCATCAGGTTCTGTAAATATACGCAAAAATCTGTTTTATCACTTGAGCTTCCCCCTACAGGAAGCTTTATGGTGCTGAGGTTCGATCAAGGACTCAAATAAGAAAAATAAAAACCTGCTTTTTAGTTCTCACCCTTATTTTATTTAAATAACAATGCCTTATTTTTGGAGTGATACTGATATGAAAAAATTGTTACTCACCGCGCTACTGGCGGCATCTTTCTCTTCTGTTGCCGCAACTCAAGTTGTCGATCTATACAAAGAAGAGAGCTGTGGCTGCTGTCATCTTTGGGGCGAAGCTGTCAAAGCTGCAGGTTACGATGTAAAAATCCACGATGTCTCCTATCAAGAAATAGATAAAATAAATCAAGAAGCTAACCTTCCCCTCTCTTTACGTAGCTGCCATACCGCTAAAATTAATGGCAAATTGGTCGTTGGGCATGTGCCGCTCGATAGCTTAGCCAAACTAAGTACCCTTCCTGATGATGTTGCAGGCATTGCGGTAGGTGGCATGCCAGCGGGCAGCTTAGGCATGGAACAGCCAAGTGGCTTTACACAACCATATTCGGTCGTTAGCTTTAAAAAAGATGGCAGCCAGTCGGTATTGAATCGTTATTAATTTCGCTAAGTCATAAAAAAGGTACAGCAAACCCTCGCTGTACCTTTGATAGTGATGATGACATCTTAATTTGAAAAATTAACGGTATATCGGTAATACATTAAACTGCGCTAACAACTGACAAATAATACCCACAACACCAAAGGCTATAACGGCATAAATTAGCCCTTTGCCTCCCCATACTTTGAATTTCGCATTAGGGAAACGCTCTCTCACTTTTAATGCCATAACGGCTGGACAAATAATCGCCCAGATACACGCAGCCATTCCCGCATAAGCGATAGCAATTAAGAAACCATTTGGGAATAACATGCATAAAACTAGAGGTGGTATAAAGCATAATAGTGCCGCTTTCATTCTACCGGAGGAGTTATCCTTAAAGCTTAATGACGCAAGAATGTAGTCGAATAAACCAATAGCAACCCCTAAGAATGAACAAAATACCGCACTAATCGAGAACCATAATAAGAAAGTCGCAATATGTGGACTACTTAGCACCGCATACAGTGACTCAATAAATGCATCAAGGTTCCCCCCTTTATTAATAATGGTCAGAAACTCTGTTCGCGGTAAGTTCCCCATGGTGCCTAATATCCAAAGGAAATAGAGTATTAAGGCAAGCACACAACCAATCACACAACTCTTAACCACTTTGCGCTCATTTTCATGATACAGCTTATATAAGCTACATACATTACCGTGGTAGCCAAAAGAGGTGATAGCGTAAGGAATAATAATAAAGACAAATGGCAGTAATGATAGCTGACTATCCCCTACAGGCGATTTTAATAGTAAATCAGTTTTTACAATTAAAAATAACCCTGAAAAAGCGAGAATAAATAAAATAATTTTGATAAATAAGAATAATGAAGTTAATCGACTTGCTGCAATTCCACTCCACCAAATACTTGCGCCTAATAGTATAGTGAAAACAACAAATATTAATCTTAAATTAATCTCAAACCCATATATTGCAGCTGCCTCTTTAATAACAGATCCGGCTGCGGAAATATAAGCATATATCAATATATATAAAACAAATATGAGTGCTGCGTTAGCAATATAACATGCCCATTTTGGTAATAATTCTTTAGATATATAAAAATAATTGGTGCCTGCTCCGTATTTGGATATGCATTCTAAAATATAGATCCCTGAATGAAACATAAAAAAACAAACAATCAGTAATATTACAATCGAGTTAATAAACCAAGCTCCTGCCATAATAGTTGGCAAGCTAAACATACCTGCCCCTATCATAGCTCCGCCTAGCACAAAACCCCCTACCATTATGGAGGGTTCTTTCTTGGCTGCCGAATTGTTCATGTTGTTCACCTTAAAAATAAGGGATAAGGTTCCCGCATTGCACGGGAACCCGCAGAACTACTATTTATTATTTGATAGGTTTCAATCTTGCAGTAAAGTGTCTTAATACTGGCGGCTCATATTCAAAATCTAAACCTTTCAAGGTTGCGAATTTATCTTTTAAGCCAATCAGAGCATCTGCAATGTAATCCATATGATCGTTGGTATAAACACGTCGTGCGATAGTTAAGCGCATGAACTCCATATCGGCGTGTTTTTGCTTACCTGTTTCTGGGTCACGACCTAATAGGAATGAACCAATTTCAACCGCACGAACACCAGACTCTAAATACAGTGCGTTAATTACCGCTTGTGCTGGGAATTGGTCTCCAGGGATATGTGGAACCAATTTTTTACAGTCAACAAACACTGCATGACCACCGGTAGGGTACTGAATTGGAATACCGCCTTCACGTAAACGGTCACCGAGGTATTTCACCTGACCAATACGATAATGCAAATAATCTTCCCCTGCACCTTCTTCTAAACCTTGTACCATCGCGGCCATATCACGACCCGCTAAACCACCGTAGGTCACGAAGCCTTCCATTGGTACACAGCGTTGTCTTGCCAGCGTAAAGATTTTTTCATCATTTTTAATGCACACCAGACCACCGATATTTAACAGTGGGTCTTTTTTCGCTGACATAGTGAGCGCATCAGCATATTTGTACATATCTAGAATAATTTCTTTAATTGTGGCATTTTTATATTTCGGATCACGTTCTTTAATGAAATACGCGTTTTCGCAGAAACGCGCAGAGTCCATCACAACAAAGATATTATGCTGTTTCGCGATTTCATAAACTTCTTTCAGGTTATCCATTGAAACTGGCTGACCACCCGCACTGTTACAGGTGATGGTTGAAACAATGGCAACCACGTTTTCGGCACCGTGTTTTGCAATATTATCTTTTAATTTTTGAATATCGAAATTACCTTTCCAATCATCATAAGTTTCAGAATCATAGGCTTTTTCGGTAACAATATTAATAGCTTTACAACCATTTAATTCAACGTGAGCCGCTGTTGTATCAAAGTGGAAGTTAGAAATAAATACCGGTTTTTTCGCACCGCCCTGTTCTTGTTTTACTTTCAGTAAAACAGGGAATAACATATTTTCAGCACCACGACCTTGGTGAGCAGGGATCACGTAGTCGTAGTCAAACATTTCTTTAACTTTATCTTTTAAATCATAATAGTTACGAGAACCTGCATACGCTTCATCACCGGTGATCATCGCTGCCCATTGACGGTCACTCATGGCGTTAGTACCCGAGTCAGTCAACAGGTCAATATACACCGCACTACTTGGTAACAAGAATGGGTTATAACCCGCCTCTTTTAATGCTGCTTCACGCTCTTCTCTGGATGGAATACGGATGTTTTCTACCATTTTAATACGGAACGGTTCTACGATTCTTTTAGCCATGATAATACCTTTAATTTTTCATTAAATAATAAAAACAGAAATTCGAACTTATAAAAATAAGCGAATAGATCTTGGGAGAGAGAAAAAAGAAAGGTTATTTGTGCGGAAAAAAATAAGCTAAAGAAATATCAATATTGAACCATTTCTTCAGATAGAAGAAGCGCCTCGACATGAGTAACTCACTTAAAAGAAACATACTAGGACTCCCATCAGTAAGGAATTAGTACAACCTTGAGTATGGTATATAACAATTTTCAGATGAATTTAATAGCAATTGTCTGTTATTTGTATCTTCATCACAAAATGTGTTAAATAACCCCTCACACTATGATTATGGTCACAATATTATTTAGATAAACAACTATTAAATAAACGTTAATAATTTGATTTTGTTTTATAATTAAATAATAAATAGTGATTTTAAAATTAATTTATTAACGTTAAAAAGTCATTTCACTGAGAATATATTTGAATTAAGTAAAGCCTTATACAAAGGCTTTACTTAATGATATCAATTAAATAATTTCACTCTAAACATTATTTTTCAAATAGCTTGTGAGTATACTCTTTCGATACCGCACTGCGCTTTCCATCCACGTCAAAGTAACGGTCGATATGGCACTTCTGCTCATTAATATCGCAGAAAATCCCATTGGTAAACGTCATGACCGTTTTATCAAAATCGCCACCTTGCTCAATTACTTTCGCGCGTTTATCACCTAAATACTTCTTAGTCAGCTCCGTAGATACCCCATCTTTGGCGCTAAAGCAGACATACTTATCGCATAGTACGTTTTTTTCTGGGGATTTTAATGCTGAGGTCGATTTTGCTGACGACAACATCGGTAATGCCGCAATCGCAAACCCAACGAGACATACTGCTTTTAAATTCATACCACACCTTTTATTAATCGATAACATAACTGCAATGTAATATTAGAGCTTCATTTCACTGTTTAATTCCCCGTTTCTGCCCGTATTTCATGTTTACTGCAAACCCTATCCATTTACTGCATTAATTTAACCTTTTATTAACACTTTCAATTGTCATTTTTTGCAGAAAAGATGAGTGTATGGGTGGCAATTTAAATAATAACAACACCTGCAACTCTGCATTCGACAAAATTAAGCACCCAATAAGAGAGTGAAGCATGACAACAGAGACCGTCGCCATTAAATCTTTTGGCTCCACTAAAACCACCTCAAAAGTGTTATTGATCTGCTGGATGAGTATTTTATTTGAAGGTTATGATGTCGGCGTGATGGGCGCCGTTCTACCGACGCTCGCAGAATACAAACAATGGAATCTTACCCCGTTAGAGCTTGGTGCTCTCAGTAGCTACGCCTTAGTCGGTATGTTTTTTGGAGCATTTATTATCGGAACACTGAGTGAACTCTATGGTCGTCGTCGCATGCTTTTGGCCTGTGTTACCTTGTTTTCACTGACAATGCTCGCTGCGGCTCTTGCACCTACGCCTTGGATATTTGGGCTTATGCGCTTTATTGGTGGTATTGGCTTAGGAGGGGTGATCCCTGTCGCCGCAGCATTGACCATCGAATATTCTCCCGCTGAAAAACGCTCATTTAACTACGGCATTATGTATTCTGGCTACTCGCTTGGGATCCTCTGCGCAGCACTGGTAGCAATGTGGCTACTGGAACAATTTGGTTGGCGCAGTGTTATTGGCTTTGGCGCTTTACCACTCTTGCTCGTTTGGCCCATGGCTCGCCTACTACCTGAATCCTTAGAATTCCTCACCCATAAAGGTCGTCATGCTGAAGCACAATCACTAGCACAAACATTAGATGTTGAATATCAAGCACCGCCCGCACAACAAAAACAGCAGCCTCAACGCTTAAAAGAGATAGTCTCCGTGGTTTTTGCGTGGACTCATTTGCGCGCAACAGCCTGTTTTTGGGTAGCGTTGTTCTGCGGAATGTTGCTGGTATATGGCTTAAATACATGGCTACCTTCCATCATGCGTAAGGAAGGTTATAACTTAGGCTCCAGCTTAACCTTTTTAGTCGTATTTAGCTTAGCGTCAGCATTAGGCGGGTTATTCTTAGGAAAAATCGCCGATAAGCGTGGCGTTCGAGGGTCTGTTGCCTTTTTCTTCCTATTAGGGGCAATCGGAATTGGCTGCATGGTTTTCAAACAAAATATTTATATTAACTACCTACTTGTGGCATTTGCAGGGGTTGGTAGTATTTCCGCAGCGTTGATTTTGACGGGTTACATTGCCAATTACTATCCATCAAAAGCGCGCGCATCCGCCACTGGATGGGCATTAAGTTTTTCACGCATTGGTGCCATGACCGGTCCGATGTTCGGCGCGTATATCGCGAGCTTAGGAATTGCCACCAGTTGGAACTTTATTGCGTTTTCTATCGTCGCCGTGATTGCCGCCACCGCAGTGATTTTACTTCCCAAAAAACGACCATAGCCTGCCTATCATCAATAGGGGCACAATGCCCCTATTCCATCGTCTTAAATTAATACGCTGTACGATAACGAAGTTGTGTTCCCGCAGCCAACGCGGATTCATCACTATAATCGGTTGATAGCTCAATAAATCCTTGCAGCTCAGGAATAAATAATTTGTTATACCATTCTAAGTCAGAACGACGATGTAACTGACCGCTAGCAAAGTCGAGCGTTAAATATTGCAGAGCACCTCTGGCATATTCCGCCACAAGCAAACCATCATTGGCAACTTTCATATCTTGCAAATGGTTATAACCCGCCTCCCTGATCAACTTAAAATCACCATTTTGATACTGATACAGAGAAAATAATCTGCGCGAAGGCTCCTGCGCAATCAGGTAAATGTCCCCTTTCAGATTTTGGGCGGCTTCGTTGATACGAATCGGTAGCCACCGATGGCTCACCACCGTTTTTTGGGCAATATTGACCACCACTTCAAGGGAGCCCATTTCGTTACCGTAGCTATACCACATCACTACATTGCCATGATGCACAGCATATGAAAACGTGGAGTTGTCAGCGATCTCTTCAGGATAAAAGCGTTTCACTAACTCGCGAGGATTCATCAAATATTGCCATGTTAACCCTTTGTCTGCACTGGTAAAAATATTTTGACTATCTATCAGCACGTAAGGCTCACCCGGACTACTTTGGTAAATATTCCCAGTGATTGCCGAATAAACATATTCTCCATCACCCTCTTTCCAAGGGGTTAATGGTCCCACTGAATAGTCAGATAAATTCACGGTGCGATACCCACCCCGCACCATTAACAGACACTGAGTATCATCACACACCACATTATAAAAGCTGTTGTCATCTTGGGTGATGAAACGCACACCTTCTTGATTAGCAAATAACACCTGATAACGGTCTTCTCTGCCAGACGCATACGCATCGAGACGATTGTAATAATATGACGAGCGACGATTTTTCTGAGTAATTATCAGCGTGCCATTTTTCGCCGGATAGGTTTTGGCATAATCATAATCCGCAATATAGGCACTGCTCTCTTGGTAATTATCTTTCCATCTCCAGGGGCTATCATCCCCACGGAATACCAAAAATAGCGTCCCCCCTAAGCACACAAAAAAAATGGCGCCCGTCACCAGAAATCGCCAACTCAGAAATGGATTCATTAGCGTACCTCCATAACGTAACCATCTTTACCTTGTTGGCGACGTAATGTGCTCAAAATGGCTTGAGTTTGATAGTAGGCACGACCGCGTTTAGAAAACTGATAATATGCCGCCATCCCCAAAGCGATTAAAAAGCAGATGCCAAGTGTTATTGAGCTAGCAAATCCGATAAATATCAAATCATTATCCAGTAGATATAGCCAATCCCATGAGTCCCAGTGACCACCTCGGTCTTGAATCTCCATAATGGAAATAGCCCCAAACACTGCCAGCAACAATGCCAAAATAATGCCGGTAATCCACCATAATCCTAAATACAATCCTCGCTCCTGCGCCATGTTTCGAGCAGATAAGGTATAGGCTAAATTATCTTGATAGTTGAATACCCCAAACACCACGTTATCAGGCTGGTTTTCCGATAATTTAGAGTGATAAACCTCAACCTCATCACCCTGAGCCAGAAAAAAACTATGATTATTAAAGAAAGGTTTCGCGCCATCTAATTTTAAATTCAAATGGCTTTTATTCACCTGCAACTCGACTTCATGGCGAATAGTCGTATTGCCACGATAATAGTATTCAATAATATTGATGTTTTTGAGGTTAACGTTGCCCTTTGTCACGCTCAAAGATGGTTCAGGGGGCAATTTATCCAAAGTTGGGTTTATTTTAAGTGGTTTAGATTTTGGATTTTTAATTCCCTCAATCTGGATCAGATTTTCGCCAGACAATACCTGAAACTTACCATCAATCACCAAATCTAGGGCGCGCAAAATTGTTTTTCGTTTTCGACTAAAAATGGTGAAGGTCTGTGAAATACACATATACAACAAAACAGCCCCCGTGAAGGCAGCCATCGCGAGTAATGATGCAATAACAATTAACCACACACTATCTTCATCAGTAAACAGACAAAAATAGGCAGGTATAAAGAGAGCTGTAAGCCCTAAAGACAGCAGGTATTGTTTCACTAATCCTTTGTCAAACTTAAGATTTCTGTCTGGTTCCAAGCGTCCATACTCAGGATGATAAACCCAATTTAGCCAATAACTACCGTCATTCAGTTGTTCAGCAGAGATAATCAATGTGTCATCTTTTTGTAATCGTTCCAAAAATATTTGGCTATTTTCAAAATCCTCAGCATTGAAGAAAAACACTTTATCCGATGTAATTAGCCTTACCATGCCCATTGGTGAAACATGTTTATAGTCGCACTGGATTAGCTTAACCTGAAAATATTGAACACCCATTAATGATGCCTATTTGTTATAGTTAATTTAATATTATGATAATAAATAAAGGTATATTGCCCTAGTCAAAGTTGTCTTATAATAAAACAATTCGGATAATTACAGGTTAAAAGCCAAAACAGCAAAAAGTGGGTAAATACCTGTTTTACTCTTAAAATGAGACCCAACTCTAGTAAAGGAAATAATTACTGTTAGACTGGCGCCTATGCGTTATTTTGAATGCCATGAGTCCAAAAAAATAGATTATTTTATACCTACCGTTAACGACAAATTTGAATAAATGTGATGACATCAAAACCGGCCTACAAGCAAATTCAATCTTACATTTTGCGGAGTATTGATTTAGGGATTTTTAAACCCGAAACTCAAATCCCCACAGAGCTTGAGCTATGCGCCCAATTTAATGTTAGCCGTATGACGGTGAATAAAGCGATTTCTGAGCTGAGTCAGAAAGGTATCTTGAATCGTATTGCAGGGAAAGGTACGTTTGTCGCTACCCAAAAACATGAACTTCCTGTAACCAAAGCGTTTGATATTTTTGATGAAATTTCGGTTAGTGGAAATAAATATGCAGGTCACCAATTACAATTAAAGGTCATTCCTGCGACAGCAGACATAGCCTTTCAACTCGGTGTCACGGAAGGCAGTAACATTGGTTACTGTAAAATGCTGCATTTTGAAAATGATATTCCACTGATGTTGGAAGAACGCTTTGTTAATCATGAACTTGTTCCTGAATTTGTTCAGCAGCAGTTTGGTCATACTGAAACCCCTAGCGGCTATTTGCAACGCCACTTTCCTGTCAGTGAAATGGAGCACACGATTGAGGCTATCCTAGCAAGTAAAACGCTTGCTCAAGCCCTATCCATCAAAGAAAATGCCCCTTGTTTACAACTCAGCCGCCGGACATGGACAGGCAACATATTGATCAGTTACGTCAATATGATCAGCGCAGGTTCTCGCTATAAATTGAAATTACATTCTCGCATTGAAAACTAACTTTTCTGCCATAAAAAATGGGGCACTTCTGCCCCAAAACGACTGATAACACAATAATATACCTCGATAATTTCCACATCACAGAAATTACAGTGGTATCAACACATCAACATCACAACAAAACTACATACCTTGATAAATCGGTCCTTCTCCCCCTTGCGGTGCTGTCCACGTAATATTTTGCAGAGGGTCTTTAATGTCACAGGCTTTGCAATGCAGGCAATTTTGCGCATTTATTTGCAGTTTTTCCTGCTGCTGTATATTCACAACTTCATAGACCCCCGCAGGGCAATACCGAGTTTCCGGTGAAGCGTAAATGGATAAATTGACACGAATAGGTATTTCAATATCTTTCAAGCGTAGATGGCAAGGTTGCTCTTCCGCATGGTGAGTATTCGATAAAAATACCGATGACGGCTTATCAAACGTTAATTTACCATCCGGCTTCGGATAAGATATTGGCTCAAATTGGCTTGCAGGTTTAAGCCCTTGATGGTCATCCATTTTAAGCTTTAACGACCATGGGGTGCGCCCTTTTAATAACCATTGCTCAGCCCCAAATAGCAATGATCCGAGCACCAGCCCTTTTTTCATGTAAGGCTTGAAATTACGCGTTTGGTATAACTCATCATATAACCAGCTTTGTTCGAACTTTTGTTGAAACTGGCGGGTAAATTGCGTGTAATCGACCTGATCGTCGGCAAATGCTTCAAATAGTGCTTCAGCGGCTAGCATGCCACTTTTCACTGCGCAGTGACTGCCTTTAATCCGTGCCGCATTCAAGAATCCCGCATCATCCCCTATCAATGCACCACCGGGGAAACTTAATTCAGGCAGAGCAGGTAAGCCCCCAGCAACCATGGTACGTGCACCATAACTGATTCGCTCACCACCTTGTAGAAACTCACTAAATGCAGGATGGGTCTTTAAACGCTGGAACTCCTCAAACGGGGACAAATACGGATTTTCATAATTCAGCCCGACCACCAGCCCCACCGCAACCAAATTTTCCCCGTAGTGATACGCAAATCCACCTCCGTAGGTTTGATTATCGAGAGGCCACCCTACTGAGTGCACCACTAATCCCGCTTGATGCTGCTCTTTAGGGATCTGCCAAATTTCTTTTAAACCTAATCCATAAGTCTGCTTACCACGATTTACCGCTAAGTCGAAATGAGCAATTAACTGCTTACCTAGCTGCCCTCGACACCCTTCTGCAAAGAAGGTCATTTTTGCCAGTAGGTTCATTCCCGCTTGATACATAGCAGTGGGGTTACCCTGCTTGTCTAACCCCATATCCCCTGTGGTCACGCCCATCACCTGTCCTGCATCATCAAAAAGGATATCTGTGGCAGCAAATCCAGGAAAAATATCGACGCCAAGCTGCTCAGCCTCTGCCGCAAGTGCAGCACTGACTTGCCCAAGGCTACCAATCACGTTGCCATGATTTTTCAGGCAGGCAGGTAACAAAGCTAATGGCAGCTTGCTAGCTTTATGCTCCTTGAGCCATAAGAAGCGGTCCTCACCAACGGGCGTAAGTGATGCAGAAACCGTTTGTTGCCAGTCAGGTAATAGCTCGTTAAGACCTCGCGGGTCGATGACCGCGCCCGATAAAATATGCGCGCCGACCTCTGAGCCTTTATCGATTAAGCAGACACTAAGGTCTTTACCTGTTTCGCTTGCGAGTTGCTTAAGACGAATTGCCGTCGATAATCCTGCGGGTCCTCCACCGACAATCAAGACATCAAATTCCATTGATTCTCGCGTCGAAGACGCCGTGATATTGGCACTATTGTCGGTAGTCATGGTGTCCTTCCTTATGCCAGCGCTTTATCAAATGCAGGTAAGATCTCAAACAGATCACCGACGATACCGTAGTCTGCCACTTGGAAAATGGGGGCTTCTGGATCGCTGTTAATCGCGACGATCACTTTGCTCTCTTTCATGCCCGCAATATGTTGAATGGCACCGGAGATCCCAACCGCAATGTAGAGATCAGGCGCAACAATTTTGCCCGTTTGCCCCACTTGGTAATCATTCGGTACATACCCCGCATCCACTGCGGCACGCGATGCACCTACCGCAGCACCTAATTTATCGGCGATGGTTTCCAATAAGGCAAAATTTTCCCCCGAACTTAAACCACGCCCCCCAGAGATCACCACTTTGGCAGAGCTCAATTCTGCGCGGCTCATCTGCGTTAATGACTGGCTAGTCAGTTCTGAGAGTTGATTTAATTCTGTGACCACTACGGGTTCTATCACTGCGGGGGATTGGGTATCGACGGCACCAGAAAAAGCAGAACTTCTTACGGTGATCACAACTTGATGACCATTGTTTTGTACCGTTGCCAATGCGTTTCCGGCATAAATCGGGCGAACAAACGTTTGAGCATCCACAACCTGAGTAATATCTGAAATCTGAGAAACACCTAACGTTGCAGCCACTCGTGGTGCAATATTTTTACCAAATGTGGTCGCAGGGAAAATGATGTGGCTATACCCTTGTGCGACCGCAGCGACTGCGTTAGTCATTGGTTCCGCAAGGGCATGCTTCAATGGCTCGGCATCCACTGTGATAACTTTTTCTACGCCACTCAGCGTCGCCGCAGATTGAGCAATAGAAGCTATTTGGCTTCCAGCCACGAGGACATGCAAACCCCCTCCTTGTGCAATGATTTCGCGCGCAGCCGTTATGCTGTTATATGTTGAGGATTTAATGGTTTGGTTATCGTGCTCAACAACGACTAAAACGGATAATTGGCTCATATTCAGGCTCCCTATTAGATCACTTCTTTAGCTTGCAGTTCAGTGACTAATGCAATGGCATCATTCAACATAGTGCACTGCCCAGAACGTTTTTTTGGTTCAGTAATACTTAAGGTTTTCACTTGCCCTAATGGGCTGAAGTTCAATGTCGCCACATCAATAATATCTAATTGTTTTTTCTTTGCTTTCATGATGTTAGGTAATGTGGCATAGCGAGGTTCATTTAAGCGTAAATCCGTTGTCACAATCGCGGGTAACCCCATGGATAACGTTTCCAAACCACCATCAATTTCACGGGTGACTTGCAGCCTTGCACCTTCAACCACTACCTGTGAAGCAAACGTAGCTTGGGCGTAGCCTAATAAGGCTGAAAGCATTTGACCGGTTTGGTTGCAATCGTCATCGATAGCTTGTTTACCCAGCAAAATTAAATCCGGCTGTTCTTGGTTAACAACCTGCTGTAAAAGACGGGCGATATCCAATGGCTCTAATACCAGATCTACGGGCCGTTGAATCAAAATAGCTCGGTCGGCACCAATCGCCATTGCACTACGTAAGGTGTCCTGTGCACTGGCTTCGCCAATAGATACCGCGACAACTTCAGTAGCTTTACCCGCTTCTTTTAAGCGTACTGCTTCTTCTACCGCGATTTCATCAAATGGGTTCATTGCCATTTTTACATTCGCCAGCTCAACTCCTGAGCCATCCGCTTTAACACGCACCTTAACGTTATGGTCAATCACTCGTTTCACCGCGACTAAAATTTTCATAACCACTCCTATCACGCACTTTGTTGCATCTGTTGAATATTTAATTTTTTTAGGATGAAGGAGCCCATAGCAGTGAATTTTTTCACTGCTAGGACGCCATCACTGACTATTTTTATATTTGGAAAATTAAGATGTTATATAAGAAATAAATCTTATTTGGTTTCAGGTAATATCAAACTTGGCGCCACTGACATTGGCCAAATTTTAACAGCTGCATAGTAGATAATGCTGGTTGCCACTAAGCCGACAATCCATGAAATATCCACGCCGCCTAAGCTTTCCACCAACGGTCCGGTATAGAATCCTGTCGCAATAAATGGCATCTGGATCAACACACCTACCACATAAGTGATGATCCCCACCTTATTCCAGCGACCATAGCGGCCATTCGGATTAGATAATTGCGGTACGTCATAACGACCTTTGGTTACCCAGTAGTAGTCCACTAGGTTGATGGCACTCCATGGTGTAAAAAATGCCAATAAAAACAGTAAGAAAGCAGAGAATAATTTTAAGAATGAGTGCTGTCCCGCAAGCCCAAGTATCGTCGAGAAACTCACCATAAGAATAATAAAGAACAGTCGCTGACCGCGGGAAATTTGCTGCTTACCACGGAAACCACACCAAATCGCCGCCATCGACATAAAACTACCGTAAGCGTTCAGCGCAGTGATAGTGACTTTACCGAAGAAAATACTGATATACAGTAGCGCTGCAATTAAACCGGTACTCCCCAGTCCAACAATGTAGGACACTTCGTGACCTGCAAATTGGTTGCCTGCCAGCGCGGCGGCAAATACCCCAAGGATCATAGAGGCTTGGGTTCCAATTACTGTACCCGAACCTACCGCTAAGAAAGCTTTAATGGTGGGAGTTTTAGTCGGCAAATAGCGGGAATAATCCGCAACGTAAGGACCGAAAGCAATTTGCCAAGACGCTGACAATGACATTGCTAGCAGAAAATTTGTCCAATCAAAGTGACGGTTTGCCAATAATACAGAGACGTCATTCATATAGAACAAACGGAAGAACAGGTAGAAGAATGCGATAATACCAACGACACTCGCCACTTTACCTAAAATATGAATAATGCGGTAACCACAGATAGTGATACCAATGATCACTATCCCAAAAATCACGATCCCCATCCAGTCGCTAACGTTCAGTAATTGCCCAACGGCTTGCCCTGCTAATACCGTACCGCTAGCAGAGAACCCAACGTACATCATACAGACCAATAAAATAGGGATCACCGCACCATAAACCCCGAACTGAACGCGGCTGGAGATCATTTGCGGTAAACCTAGCTTCGGCCCCTGCACTGCGTGGAGCGCCATTACCGCGCCTCCCAGTAATTGTCCGATAAACAAACCGATCAACGACCAAAATACATCCCCACCCAACACGACCGCTAACGCCCCGGTGACGATTGCCGTGATTTGTAAGTTCGCACCAAACCATAATGTAAACTGGCTCGATAAGGTGCCATGTCGCTCAGATTCAGGAATATAGTCAATGGAACGTGCTTCGATAAGTGGAACGTTATCTTGGCGAGACTGCTTTTGCCCGATGATATCGTTGGAAACTGTCATGGTAACTCCTCTTTAAGCAAGGCTGGCTTAAAGAATGGACCAATTAGCCGTCAGCAATGGATTCTCTATGCGGTTAGGCACAGGCATTTGACGCGATGCAGGTATTTTATTGTTATATCTACCCGTCATTAATAATTGAAATACATTCTTAAACCTGATTGTTGTTGTGTTTTTAAGTCCATGATCCTGTTGTCAGGGTAGTGCTCCTGTTATTACTTAGAAACCCCGATAAGTCCTGTCTTACCTATCGGGTCGAACCTATCAAAATTAAGCGTCGAGAACGGCGCGAGAAATAATGATTTTTTGAATTTCTGACGTCCCTTCAAAGATACGCAAAATACGGGCATCTCGTACATAGCGCTCTAGGGGTAGATCACGAATATAACCATACCCACCATGTAGCTGTAAGGCCGCATCGGTAACAAAACCCGCACATTCCGCAGCAAACAATTTTGCCGTTGCTGATTGCAAACTAAAACGTTGCCCAGAATCACGCAGTTCAGCCGCATTCCACGTCAACATGCGAGCAGCTTCTAATTGTGTGTGCATATCAGCAAGCTTCCACTGTGTTCCTTGGTAGGCGGCCAATGGCTTCTTACCTATTTGGCGCTCTTTCACCCAACCTAATGTGCTCTCCATCGCTGCGCGAGCAATTCCCAGAGAGGTGGCTGCCACTTCCACTCGCCCTTTATCCAAGACTTCCATTGCCGTGTGAAATCCTTTGCCTTCCTCCCCCAATAAAGCCGATTCAGGTAACCAACAGTTGAGTGCTAACTCATAAATAGTGCTACCACGCAGGCCCATGGTTTTTTCTGGGTGAGAAAACGCCACACCTTCAGTGCCTTTCGGGATCATAAATGCACTAATGCCGCGGGCACCCGCCTCAACATCTGTTTTGGCATACAGCACAATGAAATCAGCTTCTTTAGCATTGGTAATATAGTGTTTATTACCACGAATTCGCCAACCACCATTCTCACGGGTGGCGGTTGTGCGCATGTCGGCGGGGTTTGAACCCGCAGCGGGTTCTGTCAATCCAAACGCACCCAGCAATTCCCCACTCGCTGCTTTCGGTAACCAATCATTTTTTTGCGCTTCAGTGCCACCAATCAAGATTGAGTCTGTGGCTAAAAAATGTGCGGTGAGTGCTGATGATGTTGAAGCACACGCTGCCGCCACCGCTTCAACGATCATGCTCATCGCAATGCTACCGATACCAAAACCACCGTATTGCTCGGGTAAGTTAATCCCCCAACACCCCATTTCACCCAATGCAGTTAAGCTTTCCGCACAGAAAATCTCTTCTTCATCATAGCGTTGAGCGTTCGCTTGCAGGATATCGCGGCACACTTTTTCCACGGCATCTACAATCGCGTATTCCGTTTCGTTAATCTCAAAACTCATTGCATCGTCTCCGCACTTTTCATCATTGTTGTTGGCTTATAACGTTCATTGCCTTCCCCAAGAACTGGGGCTCTTTGGGTCACTTTCGGTTTCACGCCATTAAAGAAAACTGGCTGAGAAATCAGTGGAGTACCGCCATCGTTTAAATGGGTTAATACTTGGCGTACTTGAGCATGCTCACTTTGTGTGGCTTGCTGTAAATTGTGGATTGGTGAAGCAGGTACTCCCGCATTGAGCAGTAAATCGCACACTTCCTCGACGCTTTTTGTTCCTATCCAATCTTCAATTTCTTGGCGCAATGCGGCTTGGTTAATAGTACGAACAGGGTCATTTAAATAACGCGAATCTTGGGGTAATTCCGGCTTCTCCATACATTCACATAAGCGTTGGAAGAGTTTTTCGCTCGCGATCGCTATCACCACTAAACCGTCTTTCGCTTGGTAAGTATCAAATGGTGTTGAAACTGGATGGCGATTACCCACCAAACTTGGGGCTTTACCATTCGCAAATAAATTCGACAGTCCGGTAAGCTGCATGCTGAGTAAGACATCCACCATCGCCACATCAATATATTGAGCGCCTTCACCGTGACGTTCGCGAGCAAACAGCGCGCTGCTAATCGCCCATGAGGCAAATACGCCTGCGCACACATCACCAATGGATTCACCGCTACGTGTCGGTCCCGATTCGGGGAAGCCTGTCACACTCATCAATCCAGACATTGCTTGTGCCACAATGTCATAGGCTGGGTAACTTGCGAGAGGACTGTTTTGTCCAAACCCTGAAATGCTGGCGTAGATAATATTAGGATTTAGCTGTTTAACACTGTCGAAATCGATCCCAAGACGCTTGGTCACGCCAGGACGGAAGTTTTCCACCACCACGTCACTTTCTGTGATCAATTGGAATAAAATCTGACGATCCGCATCCGCTTTAAGATCCAACTCAATACTGCGCTTCCCGCGATTGATCAATCCGTAATAAACACTTTCACCATCAATAAAAGGCCCCAAATGACGGCTATCATCACCGTGATCAGGGACTTCAATTTTGATCACTTCAGCACCCAAATCTGCCATCATTCCGGTGCAATAAGGTCCTGCTAGTACACGGCTTAAATCAATCACTTTGATCCCCGCCAAAGGTCCGTGTGGTTTTTGGGTCGTTGCCGTATTCATCATGAATTCCTTATGTGAGGCTAAAAGGTGCCGACTCTATTGAACCGGCATTCGACATTACTTAACCATCGGCAAGTTAAGCCCTTGCTGTTTCGCACAATGAATAGCGATGTCATAACCTGCATCTGCATGACGCATTACCCCAGTTGCAGGGTCATTGTGCAGTACGCGAGCAAGGCGTTTGTCTGCCGCATCAGTGCCATCACACACAATCACCACACCAGCATGTTGCGAGAAGCCCATACCCACACCACCACCGTGATGTAAGCTAACCCATGTTGCACCACCCGCAGTGTTCAGCAGCGCATTCAGTAATGGCCAATCAGATACGGCATCTGAGCCATCTTTCATCGATTCGGTTTCTCGATGTGGGCTTGCGACAGAGCCGGAGTCTAAGTGGTCACGACCAATCACCACTGGACCTTTCAGCTCGCCATTTTTCACCATTTCATTAAATGCACGCCCTAATCTTTCACGATCTTTCAGACCCACCCAACAGATACGAGCTGGCAAACCTTGGAAAGCAATACGCTCACGCGCCATATCTAACCAATTGTGCAGATGCTTATCATCAGGGATCAGCTCTTTCACTTTCTGGTCAGTTTTATAGATATCTTCTGGATCACCAGACAGTGCAACCCAACGGAAAGGACCAATGCCTTCACAGAACAGAGGACGAATATAAGCAGGCACAAATCCTGGAAAATCAAAAGCGTTACTGACCCCTTCATCTTTTGCCATTTGACGAATGTTGTTGCCGTAGTCAAATGCTGCTGAGCCACGTTTTTGCATTTGCAGCATGGCATCAACTTGCACCGCCATACTTTTCTTCGCCGCTTTAGTCACTTCAGCGGGTGCGCTTTGTTGCTTGTCACGCCACTGAGCTAATGTCCAACCTTGAGGCAGATAACCATGAACGGGATCGTGGGCACTGGTTTGGTCAGTGACTGAATCTGGCGTAATATTGCGTTTAACTAACTCGCTATACACATCCGCCGCATTACCTAATAAGCCGACTGACACTGGCTGACCGCTCGCTTTCGCTTCTTCGATATAGCCTAGAGCCTCATCCAAAGACGTCGCTTTTTTATCGACGTAACGCGTTCTTAAACGGAAATCGATACGGCTTTCATCACACTCAACCGCTATCATGCTAAAGCCTGCCATCGTTGCGGCTAATGGCTGAGCGCCCCCCATTCCACCTAAGCCCCCCGTCAGAATCCAACGACCCGCTGGGTTGCCATTAAAATGCTGTTTTGCGAGTGAAACAAAGGTTTCATAAGTGCCTTGAACAATCCCTTGTGAGCCAATGTAGATCCACGAGCCTGCTGTCATCTGCCCGTACATCATCAAGCCTTTACGATCTAATTCGTTGAAATGATCCCAGTTAGCCCAATGGGGTACGATGTTTGAGTTAGCAATTAACACTCGCGGAGCATCTACATGCGTTGGGAATACCCCCACCGGTTTACCTGATTGCACCAGTAAGGTTTGATCATCTTCGAGGTTTTTTAATACGTCTAAAATTTTGTCGTAGCATTCCCAATCGCGGGCGGCACGACCAATTCCACCATACACAACAAGACTTTGTGGATGTTCGGCAACATCAGGATCTAAGTTGTTTTGGATCATGCGATATACGGCTTCGGTCAGCCAACTTTTGCAGCTCTTTTGGCTACCGTGCGGGGCACGGATCACACGTGTTGCATCTGTACGGTTTAACATTGTTTTATCCCCTATCCATCCACTTGGTTTAACGCAAAATTAACAATTTTGGTTATTTATCATTGTTGAGATCATGGCGAACAGACAGTTTCTAGGCAGTGAAAATATTAAAACTTACTTTTATTATCAATAAATTAAATAAAAATAATAATGGCTAGATACTGTCTTTCTGCTTGGTTTGCTTAGTTGATAATTAAATATATATACATTTAGTTCACAAAGTATATACATTTAAATTTGAATTTTTGTCTCAACAGTGGAGAAGGAAGATGAAGAAAAGTTAGACAACAATAACTAGGATGCTGTTTCTACACAGAAACTTGTATATACATTTAAATTTTTATGCAGAAACAAGCAAATAACAGAAATGAGAGAAACCTCACATTAACTACGCAGCAGTTACAGCCGATACACACCTTTTATGCTTACCACCACTTATTAGTAGCGAATAAATTATACTTTTATATAACTACACTCATCACTATACATAGTGGATATAAGAGATTCGCTTATCATTCTTTTTTGCAATATTTAATAAGCTAACTCGTTTAATATACGATCAATTCATGATTAATTAATAAACTATGGAACAATTATGTCTAAATTAAATCAAGTTTCAAACCCATCAATTTATTCCGCCAATCAATCAGAAAATACAATTAAAAATAACCATATAAAAAAAACCAATCAAAGCAATCTCTCTTTTTGGGATAAATTTAAAAATTCTTTTAAAAAAGAAATACCCGCAGTAACGCAATCCAATACTCAATACCAAGCTACGCAATTTTTAAATGAAACTTTTGAAATTCCTAAAATAGCGGAGATGGAAACTAAAGATAGCGCGGTCGTTTATCAATGGAATGAAACGCTAGAACCCTACCTACCAAACAGTGCAGACCAGCGGGTTGAAACTCATAATCCTAGAGATGCAGATAAACTACCAGAACAATTTCTCAAAGATTTCAATCATATAAACTACACCATGACATGTTTAGGTTTAGAAATGCCCGAATTTAGTAACCAATTTACGCAAGAAGAAAGATTGCGATTTTTGATTGAATTTGTCACATTTCCACACGCGGAAAAACTGTGCCAAATTGCCCATCAAGGCCATCTTGCAGAGCCTTATATTACTCTGACAATGAAAAATAAAAATTATGACTATATTATTCCTCAGTCAAAAGAAAATGATAAATTAACGATTAATATCGAGAAAACGGAAGATAATAATTACATCATCACTTCTAGAAATGAATATTATTTAAAGCAAATACAACCAGAGAAAATATTAGAAAATACGGTACTTTTTACCGAGAGAAAAAGTTACCTAGTCAGTCATAATAATGGTGAATTAACTCAAGATCCAAATAAGAATTATTTATTAACCATAAAAATCACTCAGAAGTATAATTAATCTCTATGAAATAAAATACCCCATAAATATCTAATCTATTTTATGGGGTATTTTTATCCAAATAATATTAGATTATCCACCTAAATATGCACTACGCACGGCTTCATTTGCTAATAATGATTTTCCAGTATCTTCCAGAACAATATGCCCATTTTCTAGCACATAACCTCGATCAGCCAGTTTCAAAGCTTGGTTAGCATTTTGCTCCACAAGGAATATGGTCATCCCCTCTTCCCGTAGCTGCAAAATTGTGTCGAAAATTTGCATAATAATAATCGGAGCCAACCCAAGAGATGGCTCATCCAGGAGCAATAACTCCGGCTGACTCATCAAGGCTCGCCCAATAGCCAGCATCTGTTGCTCACCACCCGACATGGTTCCTGAACGCTGGCTGCGGCGCTCATGCAACCGAGGAAATAGCGAATAAACGCGATCGATACGCTCATGGTACTGCTGGCGATCCGCGAAAAAACCGCCCATGGCGAGGTTCTCTTCGACGGTCATACGAGAAAAGACCCGACGACCTTCTGGCACCAATGCAATGTCTTTACGCATAATTTGCGGCGTCGGTAGCTGAGTAATATCCACCCCACGATAAAGTACCTGACCGGATGATGCTCTAGGATCGCCACATAAAGTACTGAGTAGCGTCGTTTTCCCTGCTCCATTCGCGCCAATCAGGGTGACTATTTCCCCTTTTTGTATATTCAAGCTGACGTTATGCAGCGCCTGAATTTTCCCGTAATGGGTGGAAACTTGTTTAAATTCCAACATTAATAAGCTTCTCCCAAATAGGCTTTGATGACATCAGGATGCTGCCGAATTTCATTGGGTGTACCATTCGCCAAAGGCGTACCTTGGTTTACCACATAAATACGGTCAGAGATCCCCATCACCAATTTCATATCATGTTCAATCAATAAAATAGAGACGTTATGGTGGCTACGTAATTCGGCAATCAGCTCATCCAGATCGTTAGTTTCTTTGGGATTCAGTCCTGCTGCGGGCTCGTCCAACATCAAAATTTCAGGGCGTGTCACCATACAGCGTGCTATTTCCAAGCGGCGCTGCTGACCATATGCCAAGTTACCAGCTTGACGATTCGCAAACTCGGAAAGATTGACGCGCTCTAACCAGTTCACCGCGTTATCCAATGCATCCGCTTCTGCTCGACGAAATGCGGGCGTTTTTAGTAATCCTGAAAAGATGCCATTTTTAAGATGCTGATGCTGAGCAACCAGTAAGTTTTCAATGACCGTCATCTCTTTAAATAAGCGAACATGCTGAAAGGTACGGATGACGCCTAGGCGAGCAATAGCTTGCCCAGGTAGCCCTTCTAGGTGTTTATCACGATACAAAATAGCTCCGCTGGTTGGCTTGTAAAACCCGGTTAAACAGTTAAATATCGTGGTTTTACCCGCACCGTTGGGACCAATCAACGAGACAATTTCCCCTTGGTTTAGCGTGAGCTCTACATTATTCACGGCTAATAAACCACCGAAACGCATCGTTAAGCCACTTACTTTCAATAAAGGTGTCGTTGATATCATGCTCCGCCTCCTTGTGCGCTTTTCAGCTTCATTTGGCGGCGCTGCATCGGTAATAAGCCTTGTGGGCGCCAGATCATCATTAACACCATCAATGCACCCAGTAGCAGCATGCTATATTCGTTCAGATCGCGCATCATTTCCCGTGAAACCACTAAGATGATCGCCGCTAAAATCACGGACATTTGCGATCCCATTCCCCCGAGTACCACGATCGCTAACACAAACGCAGATTCAGCAAATGTGAAGGACTCCGGACTGATAAAGCCTTGCCGTGCAGCAAATAATGCACCTGCGAACCCTGCAAATGTTGCACTGATGGTAAAGGCGGTTAATTTTATACGCGTTGGGCTTAACCCTAATGATCGACACGCAATCTCATCTTCGCGCAGCGCTTCCCACGCGCGCCCTAATGGCATACGCAGTAAACGGCTTATCACGATTAACGTGAGCACGACCAACAGTAACGCGACAAAATAGAGGAAAATGATCCGGTCACCGGGGTTATAATCCAACCCAAAAAAGTGGTGAAATGTATCCCATCCATCCTTTGCTGTACGGCTAAACTCTAAACCAAAAAAGGTGGGTTTTGGCAGTTGGCTAATCCCATTCGGTCCCCCTGTGATGTCCGTATTATTTAATAATAAAATACGGACAATCTCCCCAAATCCGAGGGTCACAATTGCTAAATAATCCCCTCGCAGCCTCAGAACAGGGAAGCCCAATAACAACCCAGCTAATGCCGCCGTTAAGCCGGCAATCGGTAAGCTTTCCCAGAAACCGAAATCATAATAGTGATTAAGTAAGCCAAAGGTATAGGCGCCGATAGCGTAGAAGCCCGCATAGCCGAGTACCAATAACCCGGATAACCCAACAACCACGTTTAAGCCTAACCCCAGCATCACGTAGATTAAGGTTAATGTGGCAATATCGACGCTACCACGAGAAACCATAAAGGGCCAAATAATGGCACCAACAATAATGGCAATGCCGATAATTTTTTGTCTGAGCGAGCCGCCGTCAAAATCTGGTAACGCCCACGATTTTTTGGGCACGCCTTGCCACACTTTGCTTAACGCGGGGCGAATTAATTGATACACAAAGATAATGGCGATGCCGACGAAGATCCAATTCCAACGAACGTCTCCCCCAGATTCCACAATCAGCTTAGTGCCATCGAGGCCTAATTTTAGCCCCATCATAAATACCGCTAAAATAAAGAAGGTGACGGAGGCAATAATGGCGCTGATCCAATTTTCTTTTCTCATACTTTTTCGACCTCCGGGCGACCCAGAATGCCAGTTGGCATGATCAACAGAACACCAATCAATAAACCAAATGAAACGACATCTTTGTATTCCGTGCTTAGATATGCAGAGGTCATCGCTTCCGCAACCCCCAGAATCAAGCCGCCTAGCATTGCGCCAGGAATACTACCGATTCCGCCTAACACCGCCGCAGTGAACGCTTTCATTCCTGCCATGAAACCAATATATGGGTTAATGACCCCATAAAATTGCCCTAATAACACACCCGCCACTGCCGCCATCGCTGCACCGATCACAAACGTCAGGGAGATCACACGGTCAGTGTTAATGCCAAGCAAGCTCGCCATTTTTAAATCTTCCGCACAAGCACGGCACGCACGCCCCATACGGGAGTAGCGGATAAACAGGGTTAATGCCAGCATGGCAAGGAAAGTCACTATCCAGATAGTGAGCTGCATTTTGGTCACAATGGCAGAGAAGCCATCGCTTTCACCAATGATCCACTGTCCGGTGATCAAACTCGGTAATGCCAGATCTCGTGATCCTTGAGATAAACTGACATAATTTTGTAAGAAAATAGACATCCCGATCGCAGAGATCAGCGCAATCAAGCGTTTAGAATGGCGAACTGGGCGATAAGCAACTCGTTCAATGCTCCAACCGTAGGAACTCGATACCACAATGGCTGCAACAAAGGCTGCCGCAACAAGGATCCAGCCCACATCAATACCGAGCATCATTAAGCCCGCGATAACAATGAACGAAACGTAGCTACCAATCATATACACTTCGCCATGGGCAAAGTTGATCATTCCGATGATGCCATACACCATGGTATAACCGATAGCAATCAGCGCGTAAGTGCTTCCTAACGTTAAACCATTGAGGAATTGCTGAATAAAATACAGAATTTGGTCTGACATAAGATTATCCTTTCAAACTACTGTCCCTCTATGGAGAGCAGAAGCTGGAAGCCTGTTTCCAAGCCTCCAGCTCATCACTGAATACTCAATTTCTCAATCAAAAATGAGAATTACTCTTGTGCAGTAGAGGTTCCGTCTTTGTGCCATTCAAACACACCGAATTCGAAACCTTTCAGGTCACCATTTGGCTGCCAGCTCAATTGCCCCATCACAGTATCCACTGGGTTTGCTTTTAAATCTTTCGCAAGAACGTCGGGTTCCTGACTTCCTGTGCGCTGCATTGCCGTGGTTAAGCCTTGAATTGCCGCATAGGTTGTCCAAACAAACGGTCCTGTCGGATCTTCTTTTTTGTTTTTAATCGCATCGACGATGGGTTGGTTAGCAGGTACTTGATCATAACGTTTTGGTAACGTCACCAGCATTCCCTCGGATGCATCACCCGCAATATTAGAAAGTGAAGAGTTGCCGACACCTTCAGGTCCCATAAAACGAATATTCAAACCTGATTGTTTCGATTGACGTAAAATTTGCCCCATTTCTGGGTAGTAACCACCGAAATAAACAAAATCTACGTTCTCTTTTTTCAGCTTAGCCACCAGCGCAGAGAAATCTTTATCTCCCGCGGTAACCCCTTCAAACATCACTTCTTTCACACCCGCTTTGTTCAGACTTTCACGCACTGAACGTGCTAAACCTTCGCCATATTGTTGTTTATCATGAACCACAGCAATGCGTTTCGGTTTGATTTTTTCGATAATGTATTTTGCTGCCGTTGGACCTTGGTCAGAATCCAATCCTGTGGTACGCATGATTAACTGATAACCTCGCGTAGTTAAATCAGCATTGGTTGCAGCAGGGGTAATCATCAGAACGCCTTCATCTTCATAAATATCTGAAGCTGGCTGAGTGGAAGAGGAGCACAGGTGCCCAATAACGTGTTTAATGCCATCGTTAATCACTTTGTTGGCGACGGCAACCGCTTGTTTTGGATCACACGCATCATCATATTCAACGGCAACAAGCGTATCCCCATTAATGCCACCTTTAGCATTGATATCTGCAATTGCTTGGCGAGCGCCCGTAAATTCCATATCCCCATACTGTGCCACAGGACCCGACATTGCGCCCACGACTGCGATTTTAATCTCTTTCGCCCATCCGGCTGGACTTAATGCCATTGCGATACAACCTGCTAATAATGCTTTATTACTATTCTTCATTCGTGCGTCCCCGCCATCAATATTGTGTGTATGATTGTGAGTGTTTGTGATTGATTTATAATCAATTATTATCGTTGACAGGTTCAATGCCTGATATTTCAAAACATAGCCAATAAGGCTATATATTTCAGACCATTAAACAAGAGAATTATGCTAAATAGCAAATGAATAGAGTAGGTATTTACATCAATTACAGAATAAAAACCTAATGATAAAACGTGTATTTTTTGTAAATACTAGTGTTATATTCCAGTTAAATTTAGCTTAATCCGAGTGAAACTCGGAAAATGCAGAGAGACCAAATTTTTCTCTTTAAAATTAAAAAATCGGTTACAGATCACTCTGCTGTTAGAATAGCGTGTAACATGCACCATGAAATGGATCAAAATAAATGAGACTAACCATCATTCCTCTGGTCAATCCTACTGAGCAACAGTACATCGACCTCTCGAAGATCTGGATAGACCAGAATCGGTCACAGCTTATCCAAAACCTTGAGTCTGGTGTGCAATTTTATGGCGCTCGTTTTAATGAAAGATTACTCGCAGCCGCTAAAGTGTCTATTCATCAACAACAAGGGGTTATTTATGATTTTAATGTTCGTGAAGTGACACGCCGACGAGGTGTAGGTTTGTACCTTTTACAAGAGATTTGCCGTCAATTACCTGAAATTCACACTTGGATCTTTAACTTGCAAGGTATCGAACCACAAAACAAAATCGCCCTAGAACAATTTCTTTCAGCCTGTGGTTTTCGCCCAACAGAAAACGATCAAAACTGGCAGAGACATATCGAGCCATTAATATGAAACTTAATAAAATTCATCACGTTGCTATTATTTGTTCTGACTTTACTCAGAGTAAGCATTTTTATTGTCAGATCCTTGGGCTACAGCTACTCTCGGAACATTACCGCCCAGAAAATGATTCATGGAAAGCAGATTTAGCTTTTGGTGAGCATTATCAAATTGAACTGTTTAGTTTTGCAAACCCGCCAAAAAGGCTCAGTTATCCAGAAGCCGCAGGTTTACGTCATTTAGCGTTTGAAGTGGATAATATCGAGGAGTGGATTGCCTATTTGGCAAAAAATCAGGTGATTTGTGAGGCGGTACGCCTTGACCCTTATACTCAGAAACGTTTTACCTTCTTTGCAGACCCTGATGGGCTACCGTTAGAGCTCTATTCCCGCGAATAAACGTTATGACTGAATAGTGGGTGAATGAGTTATCTGCATTTATATTCCATGCTAATGACAGCAAAAATAAATGCAGATAATCTTTCATGCAGATATCCTATTGAAAGGATTACATCTCGTCGTCTTCATCTTCCATAGCCAAACGAAGTTTCTTCATGGCATTTTTTTCAAGTTGACGAACACGCTCAGCAGATACACCGTACTTATCAGCAAGTTCCTGCAATGTGGTTTTATTGTCATCATCTAACCAGCGAGCACGGATAATATCTTGGCTACGCTCATCGAGCGATGCTAATGCATCCGCTAAGCGGTCAGTTGCATGACTTTCCCAGTTATCATCTTCAATGGTATTTGCAAAGTCTGAAGCCTTATCCTGCAAATAAAGCACAGGTGCAACTGGACCGCCGAAATCACCGCTATCATCGTCGTCGGACATATCAAATGCCATGTCCTGCGCTGCCATACGGGATTCCATTTCGAGTACATCTTTTGTACTTACGCCCAGTTCTTGTGCAACCATATTGACTTCATCTTGGTTAAACCAACCAAGACGTTTTTTATTCTTTCTTAAATTAAAGAATAACTTACGTTGAGATTTTGTCGTGGCAACTTTAACAATACGCCAGTTACGTAGAACGTATTCATGAATTTCAGCTTTGATCCAATGTACCGCGAAAGAAACCAAACGGACACCCACTTCAGGGTTAAAACGACGCACAGCCTTCATCAGACCGATGTTGCCTTCCTGAATTAAGTCAGCTTGTGGCAAACCATAACCTGCATAGCTACGCGCAATGTGAATCACAAAACGCAAATGAGATAAAATCAGTTGCTTAGCAGCTTCGAGGTCACCATCGTAATGCAGCCGTTCAGCAAGTTCCTTTTCTTCCTCTGCGGTCAGCATAGGGTAAGCATTGGCAGCTCGCATATAAGCTTCAATGCTTCCTTGTGGAACAAGCGCTAATGATTGCATATCTTTGGTCATTAAGATCCTCTATGAATTGTACTGAAATGGGAGAGATTCGATACAGACAAACCGTAGTTTATCAGCTTAGCCCCGTTAAATAAATTATATACAAGAATAGTTAACAGCAGGTCAATATCTGACACTTAATTAGAAAAGAAGTTCGCAGAATTTCAGTTTTTCCATCGGTGCCAATACGTTAGCACCGATGGAATAAATAACATTATTCAGGTCTGAAATGACGTAAATGTTGTAATGTTGCCAGCCATGCGGCTACCCAACCCACAATCGCAGACATTAGGATAATCAGCAAGGATTCTTCCCACAATAGCCCTTCAATGTGGAATTGTGTCCCGAATACACTCGCAACTTGCGCCACTAGATCCGATAGCTGCCACACTAACAAAAACGTCATAATAAGGGCAATGACCGCACCGAGGGCGCCTAATACAACTCCGCCATTTAAGAATGGACGCATAATAAAACCATCGGTTGCCCCAATGAGTTTCATCACATTAATCGTATCGCGACGAGCAAAGATATTTAACCGTACGCTGTTTCCAATCACTAAAAACAATGAAACAATCATCAAAATGCCAATCACAGATGCTACTTGCCCCACTAACCTCGTTAGTGCCGCTAACCGAGAGAACCAGCTATCATCCATTCGCACTTCTTCAATACCGTTAACTTGACTTACGCGGTCACGCAGTGTTGTCAAAGCATTAGATCCTTCAAAGTCCAATTTTGGCGTAATGATCGCAACGGCAGGAAGTGGATTTTCTTCTAACATATCTAAGGCGGTACTAAAGCCAGACCAGCTACGGAATTCAGATATCGCTTGATCACGAGATAAGTAATTCACATGCGCGACACCGTCCAGAGCTTCCAGCTGAGTCACTACATTTTGTCCCCCTTGTTCATCGAGAGACTTATCCAAATAGACTGTCAACTGAGGTGTCGGATACCATTGCTCAGCTGCTTGGGAAACGTTTTTCCAAACGATATAACACAAACTTGGCAGCGCTAATGAAATAGCAATCACCATTACCGTCAAAAAGGTTGCCAAAGGCTGCCTTAGCATATCAGCTAACGCATTTAACCAAGAGTAGCGCCACTGTTCACGCCAACCACCTTTGAGTGCTTTGCTTTTCGATTGCATGGTACGTTCAGGCTTCGCTTTGCGGACATTCTTAGCCATGTTGACCTCCAAGCATTCGACCTTCGCTTAAGGTCAAAACACGTAAGTGACGACGTTCAATCAACGCAATATCGTGCGTTGCCATTAAGACAGTCACGCCGACACGGTTAAATTCTTCAAATAAACGCATAATTCCTTCAGATAATTCGCTATCAAGGTTACCCGTTGGCTCATCGGCTAAAAGCATCGTTGGTTTATTCACCACCGCGCGTGCAATACCGACTCGCTGCTGCTCACCACCAGATAGCTGAATTGGAAAGTTTTTCGCTTTATCTAACAGACCGACTTTATCGAGTGCGGCGCTAACACGACGGCGAATATCTTCACTACTCGCACCTGAAATAATCAAAGGCATCGCCACGTTATCATAGACAGTGCGATCATAGAGCAGATGGTGATCTTGGAAAATCATACCGATCTGTCGACGCAGAAAAGGGATCTCTCTGTCTTTTAGTCGGCTGATATCGTGACCATTAAACAGAATATGACCCGCACTTGGGCGCTCAATACCGCAAATCAGTTTGAGTAATGTACTTTTACCTGCACCTGAGTGACCCGTTAAAAATGCCATTTCGCCAGGGCGTAGATGAAAATCTACCCCTTGAAGCGCTTGGCGGCCACCGCGATAAGCTTTACTAACATGTTCAAAGCGAATCATCGAAAATTATTCCTCTCGGGCAAATAGAGCCTCGATAAAGTCATCGGCTTTAAATGGACGTAAATCTTCAATACCTTCCCCAATACCAATATAACGGATTGGAATACCAAACTGGTCGGCAATTGAGAAGATCACGCCACCTTTTGCAGTACCATCGAGCTTTGTCAGTGTAATTCCTGTTAACCCTACGGCGTCATTGAAAATTTTCGCCTGGCTAACCGCATTTTGTCCAGTGCTAGCATCGAGTGTGAGCATGATTTCATGAGGTGCTGATTCATCAAGCTTTTTCATCACACGAACGATTTTTTTCAGCTCTTCCATTAAGTGAGCTTTATTTTGTAAGCGCCCTGCCGTGTCTGCAATCAAAACATCCGCGCCTTTTGCTTGGGCTGATTGAATCGCATCATAAATCACCGAAGCAGGGTCTGCCCCAGTATGTTGAGCGACAACGGAAATTTTATTACGCTCACCCCATACTTGCAGTTGTTCCACTGCCGCAGCACGGAAGGTATCACCCGCAGCCAACATCACCGATTTGCCTTCAGATTGATACTGACGCGCTAATTTACCAATCGTGGTGGTTTTACCCACGCCGTTGACACCAACCATAAGAATAACATAAGGTTTTTTACCTTCGATCACTAATGGTTTATCCACGGTAGATAAAATATCAGACATTTCTTCACGCAGCTTGCCATACAACGCTTCCGCGTCTTTTAGTTCTTTACGGGAAGCATGATGGGTTAAATTATCAATAATTTTACGGGTAGTTTCGACACCAACATCCGCAATTAATAACTGCTCTTCCAGCTCATCAAAAAGGTCGTCATCGATTTTTTTGCCTTTAAATAAACCGAGAAAACCCGAACCAAGATTCTGACGCGTTTTTAATAAGCCTTTTTTCAGGCGACTAAAAAAACCTTCTTTCTTTGGTTTTTCTTGTTCGATTGGCTGGGCATTTGCGGCTTCTTCCGCTTGTCTTTGCGCTTCTTCTTCCGCGAGACGTGCCGCTTCCGCTTCTTGACGCTCACGCTCTGCTTTTTCTTCAGCAG
>NZ_JAMPNS010000009.1:0-38270 GCF_028479465.1 Providencia sp. PROV208
GCTTCCGCTTCTTGACGCTCAGTCTCGGCTTTCTCTTCTGCTAAACGGGCAGCTTCAGCGGCTTGATACTCACGCTCGGCTTTTTCTTCAGCATCTTTGATAGCCTCTAATTCAGCTTGATGCTGACGTTCGGCTGCTTCTTCCGCGGCTTTAATCGCCGCTTGTTCGATTTGATATTGGCGCTCAGCCTCTTCCTCAATCTTACGTAAAGCCTGAGCTTCTAACACCTCTCGAGCGGCTTTTTCTTCTGCAATACGAGCATCTGCTGCGGCTTGGCGCTCTTGTTCCGCTTTTTCTGCTGCAATGCGCATCGCATCTAAGTGAGCTTGATGCTGACGTTCAGCGTCTTCCGCAGCGGCTGTAATTGCAGCTTGCTCCGCTTGGTATTGACGCTCAGCTTCATCTTCCGCCGCTTTAATCGCATCTTCTTCCACTTGATGCTGACGCTCAGCTTCTAACCTAGCGGCTTCGTCTTGCTTCGCGTTATGGGCTACGTCATTTTTGTGTTCGACATCCGGTTTCTGAGTTTCTTCTTCACTTTTACGACCAAATCCCAACCATGAGAAAAAGCCTTTTTTCTTATCTTTAGCCATCAGCCACTACACTCCTCGCGGTAAAAACATGGCGTTTAAAAATTAAATCGCAATAAAATTACATGCAGTCTATCATTTCATCGCGCAGCAACACATATCTGAAAGAAAAATCATGACAATTTATTCTTATTTTTCTGTTAAAACCGTGAAACCGAAGCGCTACAATAGTCCCCAATAATTTATACATTCCTCAGTGAACTAAACAACTATACATATTATGGCAAAAAAACCACAAACAGCCTCTTTAGGGCAAATACGTGTCATTGGTGGTAAATGGCGTGGGCGAAAACTGCCTGTGCGTGATAGTGAGGGCTTACGTCCTACTACTGACCGCATTAAAGAAACGCTCTTTAATTGGTTAATGCCAGTCATCCGAGATGCTCGCTGCCTCGATTGTTTCGCCGGCAGTGGTGCTTTAGGTTTTGAAGCGCTATCTCGCTTTGCCGAGCACGTCACATTTATTGAGCTGGATAAACAAAACGCCAAACTGTTAAGCGAAAATAAAGTTCGTTTAAATGCGGATAACGCTACTGTGCTCAATAACAGTAGCCTCACTGTCCTCAGCCAAGTGGGTACACCTTTTGATGTCGTGTTTATCGACCCGCCATTTCGTAAAGGTTTACTCAGCCAAACTATCGAGCTACTCGAACAAAATCAGTGGCTCGCAGATGAAAGCTGGATTTATGTAGAGTCAGAAGCTGAGTTACCACTTACTGACATTCCCGCAAGCTGGCAGCTACACCGAGAAAAAGTAGCAGGTCAGGTTGCCTATCGTTTATTTATTCGTCAATCTGTTTATTCATCAAGTATGCAGGGAGAAAAAGATGCTGATTAATATTGGACGTCTGCTCATGATTTGTGTTTGGGGTTTCATGATCTTTAATATTGTTCACCCATTCCCTAAGCCATTGAAATATTTTATGGATATCGCAATGGTCTTTATGATTTTCATGCATGCCTTGCAGACAATCTTCCTGAAAGCTAGCTTACCGAAAGATCAAAAATTAACAGGTTTACAGCAGACTAAAATTTTCTTCTTTGGTGTGTTTGAAATGCTCGCCATGCATAAGAAAACCAAAGCGGCAATCGAGGCCGCTAAGAAAAAATAATGGTTATTCAGTCGGTTCAAAGCGAATAAATCGCGTGCCTTGTAACGTCAGCTTACCTTTAGTACCTAACGTAACATCTTGGTATTGCTGTTCGCTGACGATCACTTTAATGGTTTCTCCAGAAGCTTGGGTCTGAAAATAAATTTCATAGCGAAAAGTTTCAGGGGACACCACATCCCGCTCTCGAGAGCGCATATTGGGATAAGGATAATCTTTTTTCTCTTTAACAAGAACTAACTGGCTGACAGGCAATGAATTATCGTTAATTTCATTCTGTTTCTTTTGGTCAAAAAAACGTTTTGTCGCGAATACCGCGATAATAGCGAGAACAATAATTAAGAGAATTGGCTTATTCATAATTTGTATATTTAGCTTAGAATAATCATAAGTATATACCCTCTCTCACTCAAATTGCAGATAAACGCCATACAATTTGAGCAAGACGCGGTATAGTTTATTGATTCATCTGAAATCGCTATCAGTGATTTTTCTTTTCCAGAAGCTTTTAAGGATATGTGTATGATTAGTTGGCCATTCCTCGCTGTTTTATTTTCTGGCTGGCTGTATGTTGATGCAGCCTATCGTGGTCCTGAGTGGCAACGTTGGTTATTTCGCCCTATCACTCTGCTTCTTTTATTATTCTGGGGATGGAGTTCCGACGACTTAAATGCGCAAACCTACCTGATTTTAGGTGGTTTAGTGCTTTCTTTAGTTGCTGACCTTTCGAGAATGTTTTCTAGTGAACACTTGCTTACATCTTTAGGACTGATGTTCTTAAGCTATTTGGTCTATACCATTAGCTTCGGAATGCAATTTAACTTTGGTTTGTACCTGCCTTGGCTTATTGTTCCAATTGCTATCGCTGCGGTCACTTTTATATTCATTTGGGGAAAACTGGAGAGCCAACAACCTGTTGTTTTTGCGTCTATTATCATGAGTATGATTATGATGTGGGTTGCAGGAGATCAATATTTTGGCTTAGGTAGAGAGTTTAATTTCTCCATTATGGTGGGAGCCTCTATGTTGTTTTTATCTCACTGTATCTGGTTAATTGCGCATTTCCGTTTCCCATTCAAAGCCTCTAAAGCCGTTGTTGCCGCCTTCTATTTCCTTGGTCAATTCTTTATTGTTCGTGCCATTTACCTATAACACTTCGCCAATTGATAAAACGTGCTATTTGAGAATTTTATCAATTGGCGCCCCCTTTTTCATTTGACTCTAGAGTCTACTCTAGAGTGTAGACTTAACTCTAATTAGAGAACATGGTTAAAAACGCATTTAGAAAAAGGGGGCGCTTATGCACTCACACTCTCATAAAGATACCCATGCACATAAGACATCTTGCTGCTCTGGCAATAGCTGTTCTTCAACAACAGTAGAGAATAGCAAAAATGTCAGTCATGACTCATCTTCCCATGAACATAGTCATGATGATAAAAGTCATGCGCACGATGATGATGAAACATCCCATCAACATGGTAGCTGCTGCAATTCAGCACCCGCAGCTAATGATGATGTCGAACCAACACAAACCGCCAAACAACGTTTTAGTTGGATTGTGAGGGGAATGGATTGCCCTAGTTGTGCCGCTAAAATCGAAAATGCGATTACCCAAATTCGCGAAGTCGCTCAAGCAAAAGTGCTATTCGCCACTGAAAAATTGGTTGTTGATGCGGATAAAGACGTCACCGCAATCGTCCGCTCAACGGTCGAGGCTGCAGGTTATGAATTACATGATGTGGGCAGCAATAGCGCCGCATCTACGCCACCAAGCTTACTGAGTGAAGCAAAACCGGTCATTATTTTAGCTATCTTAATGGCAATCAGCTGGGGATTAGAGTTTGTTAATCCGCAACTCGGTAACGTGGCTTTTATCTTAACAACGTTATTTGGGTTATACCCTATTGCGCGTAAATCGCTACGTTTAATTCGCACCGGTTCGCCATTCGCCATTGAAACCTTGATGACCGTTGCCGCTGTTGGGGCAATCTTTATTCAAGCGACAGAAGAAGCCGCCATGGTTATCTTACTGTTTATGTTGGGTGAAATGCTTGAATCCTACTCTGCGGGGCGCGCTCGACGTGGAGTCAGCGCATTAATGGCCTTAGTGCCTGAAGACGCAGTGCTTATCAAAGATGGGCAAAAAACATCCGTTCCTGTCGCACAGTTACGCCCTGGGGATATCATTGAAATCGCTCCAGGTGGTCGACTTCCTACTGATGCAGTACTGGTCTCTGGCTTTGCCAGCTTTGATGAAAGCGCATTAACTGGGGAATCAGTGCCTGTTGAGCGCAGTGCTGGTGAAAAAGTTGCCGCAGGCTGTTTATCTGTCGACAAAGCGGTGCAAATGGAAGTGGTATCAGAACAAGGTCAAAATGCTATCGACCGCATCTTGCAACTGATTGAAGAGGCGGAAGAACGTCGCGCACCGATTGAACGATTCATCGACCGCTTTAGCCGTATTTACACCCCAATTATCATGCTGATTTCAGCCTTGGTTATTGTCATTCCACCACTGTTTTTCAGCGCAGCGTGGGACACATGGATTTATCGTGGTCTGACTCTGCTGTTAATTGGTTGCCCTTGCGCACTCGTGATTTCAACCCCCGCTGCAATTACCTCAGCACTGGCAACAGCAACGCGACGTGGCGCCCTTATTAAAGGTGGCGCAGCGCTAGAGCAACTGGGCACTGTCACTACGATTGCGCTGGATAAAACCGGTACATTAACAGAAGGCAAACCCCATGTTACGGATGTCGTCCCAGTTGAAGGTATGAGTGAAAGCGAGTTAATTCGTATCACTGCATCGGTTGAAGTCGGCTCTCACCATCCGCTCGCTAAAGCGATTGTTAACAAAGCTGAAGAATTATCTATCACTGTTGAAGAAGCGTTAGAGCGTAAAGCACTGGCAGGTAAAGGAGTTGAAGGTTCCTTTAATGGCAAACAAGTGTTAGTCAGTGCACCCTCGAGGGTAGAACCACCATTAAACAGCCAGTGGCAAGCAAAAGTGGAAGCGTTAGAAGCCCAAGGTAAGACGGTTGTCGTGACTCTCGAAGATAACCACGTTATCGGCTTAACCGCTCTGCAAGATACCTTACGTAGCGATGCAGCTGACGCAATGGAGATGCTGAAATCACTGAATGTCAATGCGGTCATGTTAACTGGGGATAACCCTCGTGCGGCCAGCGCTATTGCCAATCAGCTTGGCATGGAATTCCGTGCGGGATTACTACCTGAAGATAAAGTCACCGCCGTCATGGAGCTTAATCGAAACCACAACACCATGATGGTGGGTGACGGTATCAATGATGCACCAGCTATGAAAGCTTCAAGCATTGGTGTTGCAATGGGTGGTGGTACTGACGTTGCTTTAGAAACTGCGGATGCAGCTTTAACCCACAACCGTTTGACTGGATTACCTGAAATCGTCGCATTATCCAGAGCCACACGGAAGATCATCCGCGAGAACATCACTATCGCCTTGGGTTTGAAAGCAGTTTTCTTGGTGACCAGCTTGTTAGGTATCACTGGATTATGGGTTGCCGTATTAGCGGATTCTGGCGCAACGGCATTAGTTACCGCCAACGCAGTTCGCTTACTGCGCGTGAAGCTGCCCGAAATCAAAAAATAGTATTTATTTAATTTGATATCTCGATGCCGTAATTATCATTATTACGGCGTTTTCTTATGTGTGGAAGATTTAAAATAATCAATTACAGCAAAGAGTTACATAAAACATTCACCAGCTGAATTTAGGACTAACTTTTCTCCCGCACACAAAAATATTGGGTAATATCTCGGTCATCGACAACATTTGATGAGTGTGGATATGACTAATAATGTAAGTTCAATACCTCATGATGCCGCCTTTAAAGGCTTTATGACAAAACAGAGCAATGCCCGAGATTTCTTTGAGCTTCATTTACCTGAGCAAATTAAACGCTTGTGCGATTTCGATACGCTAACCCTCATTAATTCAGCCTTTATTGATAGCAAACTGAGAACGCGGTTTTCCGATGTACTCTATTCCGTACAAACAAAAATGGGAGATAGCTATATCTATCTATTAGTCGAACATCAGTCAACACCTGACAAACTCATGGGCTGGCGTTTAATGCACTATGCATTCATGGCGATGAATCAGCATTTACAGCAAGGGCATAAAACCTTACCGCTCGTTGTCCCCATTTTGTTTTATCACGGGGAAACATCCCCTTACCCTTATGAAGAGGTATGGACGCAATGCTTACCCCACGCTGAAGTAGCCCATGCTCTGTATAGCAACCCTTTCCCGTTGGTGGATATCACTGTGGTTGAGGATACCGAAATAGTTAGTCACCGCAAAATCGCTGTGATGGAACTCGCAATGAAACACAAAAAATTACGAAATGACCACCAGAAGGTCACTGAGCACTTCGTTCAAATCTTAAACAGTCACTATAATGACAAAAATGACGTGATCACTATCTTGAATTACTTATTTATCATCATGGATTCCCCTTATTATACTTCCATTGTCGAGACATTAATCGACCAAGCCGAAAATCATCGAGGAGCTATTATGAATATTGCACAGCGGTTAAAAAATGAAGGTAAAATTGAAGGTAAAATTGAAGGTAAAATTGAGGGTAGAGTCGAAGGAAAAGAAGAAGGAAGAGAAGAAACGCTACAACAAATTGCTTTAAAAAGCTTACAGCTCGGATTCAGCGCCGATGTTATCAGCGAAATAACCGGCTTATCAATCAGTGAAATTCAAGCACTTAATTAAATCATTTATCAACAATAGCCCCATGCTAAGCAAAGAGGCTATCCAACATACCGAAATTGGGTCATTACAAACCGCTGTTTTTTTTGCGCAATAAATAACGATACGGCGCATTATCAGCGTCAACCGCCAACAACTCGTGCTCCATAAAGCGGCAGAAACCGGGGATATCACGGGTGGTTGCAGGGTCATCTGCAATAATCAGCAAAGTATCGCCATCCGCCATGTTACGTACTGTTTTACGCACTAGCATTACCGGTTCAGGACAGCGGAGTCCCAAGGTATCAAGGGTTTTGGTTGGATTGGAAAATAAATCAGACATAGCACCACATTCTCTTGGTCATCAATAGACTTATTGTAAAGCCGCACGCTGAAGATGAACAGTTTTGATTTTGTTGCGCAACGAGAGTATGATGCGCTCTTCCCAATTTAGGGATGTTATTCATGGGTTCCCTCACCCCATTGCGACTAAAAAGGTACAATATGTTTACGTTTACTCCGCAGCAAAAAGCCACTGCGTTAATTTGGCTATCGTTGTTCCATATTTTAATCATTACATCCAGCAACTACTTGGTGCAGTTACCCATCAATATTTTTGGGTTCCATACCACGTGGGGCGCGTTTACTTTTCCCTTTATCTTCCTTGCTACGGACTTAACCGTTCGCATCTATGGTGCACCGTTGGCTCGCCGTATTATTAGCGCTGTCATGCTGCCTGCCTTGTTAATTTCGTATGTCATTTCGGCTCTATTCTTCCAAGGTGAGTGGCAAGGTTTTGCCGCGACCATGACATTTAACCTGTTTGTTGCGCGTATTGCAGCAGCCAGTTTTATGGCTTATGTTCTTGGGCAAATTTTAGATGTCAGTGTATTTAACCGCCTGCGTCAAAACAAACGCTGGTTTGTGGCACCTGCCTGCGCCATGTTTTTTGGTAACCTGATTGATACGATTGCGTTTTTCTTTATCGCATTTTATCAAAGTAGCGATCCATTTATGGCGGCAAATTGGGTGGAAATCGCCCTCGTTGACTATGTATTCAAGCTGTTAATTTGTATGCTGTTCTTCTTACCGGCTTATGGTCTGTTATTGAATTTCATTTTGAAAACTTTTTTCGATACCACCAGCAAGAAGCAGTTATCTCCACAGCACTAAAATAAAAAAGGGAGATAAGTTTTCGCTTATCTCCCAAAGGGTTAACTTGATTAATACCTAACTACTATTCACATAACTCAACACAACAATAGATTATTCGAGCGCGCGAGCCAGCAATGAAATTGGGTGTTCACATTTCTTACTGGTGGACATTTCAATTTGCCATTTACAGGTTTCACAGTCGGTAATCACCATATCCGCACCGCTCTCTTCAATTTGACGGAACAGCCCAGCCCCAATACCTTGGGAAACTTCGTAGTTCTCTTTTTTGAATCCGTAAGTTCCTGCAATACCACAACATTGTGAATCTAAAACAATCAACTCCACGCCTGGCACACGCTTGATCAGTTCAAGGGTGTAGGACGTCCAACCCATTTTTTCCATATGGCATGGTGTGTGATAAGCCACTTTTAATGGTGTGTGTTTCAGTTTCAGCTCGCGCCCTTCTTCCAGAAGACGATAAATATAGCGAGTCGCTAATTCAATGTTATCGCGCATCTCCGAAGTATCAACATCCAGCACATGGGTATACTCATCACGAATGGTGAATGTGCAAGTTGAAGAAGTTGCAACCACCGGAATGTGTTTTTCTAAAATTGTCTCTTGGAGCGACTCTAAATTCACATTCGCTTGGCGTTTCGCTTGCTTCATAAATCCGTTTGCGATCAGTGCCACACCACAACATTTTTCACGTTTTAACAGCTGAACACCAATATTCATGCCATTAAAAACTTTGATTAAATCTTTACCCAACTGTGGATGGTTATAATTCACATAACAACCATGGAAAAAAGCCACTTGCTCTTCAAACTTCGCTTGTTCCGCGGCTTGTTTACCATACCAACGACGGAAAGTACCAAACGAGTATTTAGGCAGCTCACGACGATGGTCAATTTTTAAAGCTTTATCCAGAATTTGGCGAACGGGTTTTAAGCCAGTAATGGTATTTACTACAGGGGCAAATGGGGTCGATAAGGAACCCATAATGTCCGTATGGCTTAAAATCGCATCACGCAGTTTCGGTTTCTGCTGGCTATAGGTATTACGAGCGCGCGCAATAATGTCGCCAATCTTCACATCCGATGGGCAGGCCACTTCACAGCGTTTACAGTTAGTGCAGAATTTCAATGCATCATCGTACATCATCGGGTCTTTTAAGCGTAAACGCTCACCATCAGGACCCGCTTGTTTTGGTCCCGGATATAGTGGGTTCGCTTTTGCCACTGGGCAATAGGTGGTACAAACAGTGCATTTTATACAGCTTTCAAAGCTTGCATCTTGAATACTCATTGCGCCACCTCCGCCTGCATGGCTTTATCTTTAGCAAATTCATTCGCGATTTCATTCGCAGCATATAAGCCCGTGATCAGCGAAACCCCTGCACCACAGCCTTGAGTCAGTGGGTCAAAACCTCCTAACACAGCGCCCGCAATATGCAGATTTTCAATCGTCTCACCGTGTTTTTTACCCCGTAAATGGCTGTCAGTTTGCACACCGAACGCCATATAAGGCTGAGAAGCGAAAAACTCTTTATTTGTCCATGTGGCGCGATCGCCGATTTCACACAAATCTAAATGCATTAAAGGCTCATAAACTTGATCGAACTTCGCCACTAAACCGTTATTAAAGAAACTGCCTGTTGCCAACACAAAATGCTTGGCTTTCAACGAGATATTACCGTGATTACGGGTTTGAACAGACTCAATACGTGCGCCCACGAAATTCACGGATGTCACCTTATCGCCAGGCATCATAATCCCGCCTTGGCGACGGAATTGGCGTAATAGCATTTCATGAAGGCGAATACCTAATAAAGATGGCGGTAATGTTGGCAGTAAAAATAGCGGCTTCCCTAAGTGTTTCTGTAACTCTAGCATTGGTTCTTCACTGTCGAGACCAATACACGCAGGCATAAACACCGCATCCGCATTAGCGACTAGCGGGGCAATTTCTTCCACAATTTGCGCCATATTTTCAGGTCTATCTAACCAGCGAGCCACATTAATCGCGCGGAACTCGCTTGGGTTTTCCCTTAAGCGGTCAAGCAACGGTAAGTGAACATAGCACGCCTCCGCTTCGAGTCCTTGACGGTCTAACTCATCCGCCACCATTTGCGGTTGGAAATCAAGGAAACCTTCAATACCCACAACGGCGATTTTACCCAGTGCCATTTGTTGGTGAAGTGCCGTCGTGGGTACAGATTCAGGGCTCAGCCAAGTCATTCGTTTATGACCTAATGGCGTAATACGGTAATGATTTTCTTCACTTGAACCTTTGAAGTGCAAACCCGCTTGCTGCAATGTACTCTGTGCCAGCTGAGCCAGTTCAGAGACATTATCTGCGCCGATTAAACTGTACGGATGGTTTGGTGCTTGCTGTTTTAATGCCTCTAACATCGAGAGCGGTTTTTCGACCGGAACACCATCGGGAAGATGCGTTAATAAGTCCAATGAACCTGAAGAGAAATGCAACGCATTTTGCCCAGCACTCACAATAGCGCAAGAGAGCCCTGATTGAGTCAGACGAATTCCACAGATAAGACCAGCAAGGCCTCCGCCCATCACTACTGCATCATATTTCATTCTCTGCCTCCTTCTGAGCAGGCTGGCTCAATGTACTTTCATTCATGCCACATAATCCGTGATATACCCAACTGGTGAACTCGCTTTCACGCAAAGCATCCCCCCAAGCAATCGGTCTCACCCCTTTCCAACGCTCATTTAAGAAGTGCCCCAGTTGCTGCTCGGTTTCATGTGGTGTGGTGACGTTAAAACGATTGAGTAATCCAGCCGCGCGGCAAGCACAAAGCTCACCTTGGCACGTCCCCATACCCACACGGGTACGACGGCGTAAATCAAGCAAGTTGTTGACGGTTAAAGATTCCACCGCATAGCGAACCTCACCTGCCGTCACCGCTTCACACTCACACACTAAGCTTTTATCTAAACGGTTAGCGCTGAGGATCGCAGACGCCCTATCACCATGACGATAGACCGCAGAACCGCGAATAGGTGCAGGGATAGAAACCACATTACGCAACGCTTCTTCTGCGCTGTGTTGAGATCCTGGCAATGGCGCTTCAGCAGTAGTGCATGGTGTTGTGACACCCAGTTTTTCGCAGACTTTATTGGTCGCCCATTCCGCCATTAAGCGATAAGTCATTAACTTACCGCCAGTGATAGTGATGAAACCCTCTAAACCATCGCGTTTCGCGTGGTCGAGTAACACAATACCGCGGCTGACGTTACGGCCAGAAGGGTCATCATCACTCGCCACTAATGGGCGAACACCCGCATATGCGCGTAAAATGCGCGTTGTCGCTAATGCAGGGGATAGCATTGAACCTTCACGAATCAAAATATCCACTTCTTCTGGCGTGACATACATATTATCGATTTGGTCATACTCGATATGTGTCGATGTCGTACCAATCAACGAGATAGTGTCACCCGGCACAAGAATGTCCGCATCGGCAGGTTTGCGACAACGGTTAATCACCATATTATTAAGACGGTGACCTAAAATTAAGAGCGCCCCTTTCGCAGGGAACATTTTGATTTTCAGATCCGCGTATTCGGCAATTTTCTGTCCCCAAATTCCACCAGCATTGACGACAATTTGCGCATGAATATCGTACTGTCTTTTCGCTTGATGATCATAAACGGTGACACCGCGCACTTTATCCCCTTGGCGGATCAAGCCAATCACTTCATGGTAAGTCAGAACTTTAGCGCCGTGCTCGCGAGCATCTAACATATTGGCAGCAGTCAAACGAAAGGGATCGACGGTGCCATCCGGTACGCGAACCGCACCAATTAAACGCGGGTTGACTGAAGGCTCTAAACGAATAGCTTCCGCGGGATCAATCGCTTGAGCATCAATGCCAGCTGATTGACATGCAGTAATAAATTGCTGTTGGTATTCAAGACTATCTTCTGGCAGGGTAATAAAAAGCCCATCGGTTTTTTCAATACAATGATGAGCGATACGTTTCAGTATTTTATTTTCTTCTATACACTCTCTTGCCGATTCACTGTCAGTAACAGCATAGCGAGCACCGCTGTGTAATAAGCCATGGTTACGCCCTGTTGCACCTGTCGCAATATCATGCCGTTCCAGCAAAACTGCCTTTAATCCACGGCGAGCGCAGTCACGAGCGACCCCTGCGCCTGTTGCGCCACCACCGATAATGATGACATCCGTTTCAGTCACAGATGAGCCATTCATGTCGCATTCCTCACGTTAATCAATCTTCACTATTCGATAAGTATAGTTTCTATTTTTATAGTCTATAGTTAATATAAGCTCAAAAATGAGTCGAATGTTTGATAAGGAACAAAAACGAAAGCCATAGTTACATTTCAGGTACGAAAAAGCGCAAAACCGTGACTACCTTCACAAAATAATTCACAATTTTAGTTCCATTCCATTCACAAATCGCATTAACTATGCAGCCAGATAAACAAAATCAATAATTGTGCGTTAGATTACAGATAAAATGTTTTTTAACGATTAAGATTTAGCGCAATTAGAAAATAAAAGCGCCTAAAGAAACTCGATTGTTTTCGTTTTTGTTACTTCTCCCATAATAAACGCTCAACAACTTCACAACATAGGTGAAATGAAGAGCATATAACTACTGACATGCCATCGGAGGCTTTATGTTACGCATGTTTAAACCCGCCGCTCATATCGAGAGGCTGCCAGCGGATAAGATAGATCCCGTCTATCGTAAATTACGTTGGCAGATTTTCCTGGGGATTTTCTTCGGTTACGCAGCATACTACTTAGTTAGAAAGAACTTCGCCCTCGCAATGCCTTATCTCGTTGAACAAGGTTTCTCTAAAGGTGACCTTGGTTTCGCATTATCTGGGATTTCAATTGCCTATGGTTTCTCCAAATTTATCATGGGCTCATTTTCTGACCGTGCTAACCCTCGGTACTTCTTACCGGCAGGTTTGATCCTCGCTTCACTTGTCATGATATTCATGGGCTTCGTACCATGGGCAACGTCTAGCATCATGGTTATGTTCGTGCTGTTATTCTTATGTGGTTGGTTCCAAGGTATGGGTTGGCCTCCTTGTGGACGTACCATGGTTCACTGGTGGTCACAAAAAGAACGTGGCGGTATCGTCTCCGTTTGGAACTGTGCGCATAACGTCGGCGGTGGTCTGCCTCCATTACTGTTCCTGTTAGGTATGGCATGGTTTAACGACTGGAAAGCTGCGCTGTATATGCCAGCATTCGCCGCTATTTTAGTGGCAATGATTGCCTTCGCATTAATGCGTGATACTCCGCAATCTTGTGGTCTGCCACCAATTGAAGAGTACAAAAACGACTATCCAACAGACTATAAAGCCTCTGATGAAGAAGAATTAACCGCTAAAGCTATCTTCATGAAGTATGTATTCCCTAACAAACTTCTGTGGATGATTGCTATCGCTAACGTGTTCGTATACTTACTGCGTTACGGTGTTCTGGACTGGTCACCAACTTACCTGCGCGAAGTTAAACACTTCACAATGGATAAATCTTCATGGGCTTACTTCCTGTATGAATATGCGGGTATTCCAGGAACACTGCTGTGCGGTTGGATGTCGGATAAAGTCTTCCGTGGTAACCGTGGCGCGACAGGCGTGTTCTTCATGACCTTAGTGACTATTGCAACTATCGTCTTCTGGATGAACCCAGCGGGTAACCCAGGCGTTGATATGGCATGTATGTTGATTATCGGTTTCTTAATCTATGGTCCAGTCATGCTGATTGGTCTGCACGCTCTTGAGCTTGCACCTAAGAAAGCAGCGGGTACCGCCGCAGGCTTCACCGGTTTATTCGGTTATCTTGGTGGTTCTGTTGCCGCAAGTGCTATCGTCGGTTATACCGTGGACTACTTCGGTTGGAACGGCGGTTTTGCTGTGATGATCGGTGGTTCTGCACTGGCCGTTGTTTTACTGTTCATCGTTATGCTGAGCGAAAGTAAACATAAACGCGAACTCGCTAAAAACCAATAAGCCACCGCTTATGTTGAGTTGATTCGCTAGATTGATGGGTTATATCAAGAAAAGGATATAGCCCATTTTTTTACCCAAAATTTGTTATCGGCACCATTTTTTATCTGTAAAAGTATTTACTTATAAATTTATTTACCTAAAAAACTGTTTACCTATAAAGCTTTTTACCTACAAGTTTTTTACCTACAAACAATGAGTACCAAGGAGATTTACTGATGAATTTTCAATTAAAAACATTAGTCGCAAGTATGGTCTTAGTGATGTCAGTCTCTGCTGCTGCCGAAACGGCAGGTAAAGTGGTGATTGCCCATCGTGGTGCAAGTGGTTATTTACCTGAACATACCCTTCCAGCGAAAGCGATGGCGTATGCGCAAGGCGCGGATTTCCTCGAACAAGATTTAGTGATGACCAAAGATAATGAGCTGGTTGTACTTCATGACCATTATCTGGATCGCGTCACTGACGTAGCGGATAAGTTTCCAAATCGCGCACGTAAAGATGGTCGCTACTACGCCATCGACTTTACGCTGCCAGAAATTAAATCCCTGAAATTCACGGAAGGCTTTGACATTGTTGATGGCAAAAAAGTCCAAAGCTATCCGAACCGTTTCCCTATGGGTAAATCTGATTTCCGTGTTCACACCTTCCAAGAAGAGATTGAATTTATTCAAGGTTTGAACAAATCTACGGGTAAAAATATCGGTATCTACCCTGAAATTAAAGCCCCTTGGTTCCATCAACAAGAAGGCAAGGATATCACCAAGAAAACCTTAGAAGTCCTGAAAGAGTATGGCTATACCAACAAAGATTCTAACGTTTATCTGCAATCTTTCGACCCGATTGACTTAAAACGCATCAAAACGAAACTGATGCCAGAAATGGGGATGGATTTAAAACTGATCCAACTGATTGCTTACACCGATTGGGAAGAGACTCAAGAGCAGAAGCCAGACGGTACTTGGGTGAACTATAACTATGATTGGATGATGAAGCCGGGTGCGATGAAAGAGATTGCAACCTACGCAGACGGTATCGGCCCTGACTATCATATGCTCATTAGCGAAGATTCCACACCAACGAACATCAAAGTAAACGGAATGGTAAAAGAAGCTCACGCTAACCATATGGCGGTACATCCATTTACTATCCGTGTGGACAAACTGCCTAAGTACGCGAAAGATGGTCAGCAGTTATATGACATTATTTATAACCAAGCGGACGTTGATGGTGCCTTCACTGACTTCCCAGATTTAGGGGTTAAGTTTCTAGAGCAGCAAAAGCAGAAGTAACTCTCCCTCACTCTCTCGAGTCAATTGCACGTCAATGACTCGAGAGAGTCTTTTTAATCAGAATAACGACTCTCTTATTTAGACTTTAAGCCTGAATTTGATGCAATAAAAGCTGCGCTTCATTTTGCTGAGTAATAAGGCTGGGGTGTGGATATTCACACACAAGCGACAGCGCGACTACATGATGAGCCATTCCGCTCTTACCTAAAATAGCATCAATATCATAAAGTTGTACTGACAATTTCGCACCGCTATTTCTTGCTTTTCCTATGACGAACGCGATTTTAAAGATCTTAGCGCCAACACATTATCTTTATTGGGTAGTAATGACGATAATGCAATGCCTTCCTTTTCGGCTTGTTCCGTGTCAACCAGTAGTAATAGAAGCAAAGGCAGAAAGGTCACCAACCCAAGTTCATTTTATTTAGCTTAAGTCAAACAGAAGACCAGCAAATGAACTTGAAATCAACCATAATCTTCAAGAATGGGACTTATAGAAGAATTATCCGAAAGCATTTAATCCGTTTTTGGTAGAACGGGCAGGAAAGAAAAAGCACCTTCGTCAATCAATGATCAACGTTCAAGGTGCTTTTTAATGTCATAGATAGAAACTGAGTTTTAAGCAATCGTCACTGGGAACGCAATCACATCGCTAATTCGTTCGGCATTCAGTGCCAGCATGATTAAGCGGTCAACACCAACAGCCACACCGGAACATGCCGGTAAACCATGCTCAAGCGCGGCAAGTAAGTTTTCATCTATTGGCTGAACGGGTAATCCCATCGCGGCACGCTTGCGGTTATCCTGTTCGAAACGTTGGCGTTGTTCGCTCACATCGGTCAGCTCATGGAAACCATTTGCCAGCTCCATGCCTTTATAGTAAACCTCAAAACGTTCAGCAACGCGGTGATCTTCCGTGCTGATAACGGCTAATGACGCTTGAGTCGCTGGGAAATGGTACACCACCGCAGGTTTTTCTTTACCAATATGTGGTTCAACCCCCATCGTAAATAGCAATTGTAGTAACGTATCTCTGTCTTCTTCTTGATCCGCAACATTGCTTAAATCCAAACGGGCAGCCACTTCGCGTAATTCACTTTTTTCCGCAGATAAAGGATCGATATCTAAGTGACGTAAAAATGCTTGTTGGTAAGAGAGAAGCTCAGCGCTTTCACATTCCAACACTTGCTGTAGAAGGTCGTCGACTTCATTGATTAAGCGATACATATCAAAGTGTGGGCGGTACCATTCCAGCATCGTAAATTCAGGGTTATGGTGTCTTCCTGCTTCTTCATTACGAAAACTACGGCACATTTGATAGATAGGACCACTTCCTGCTGCCAGTAAACGTTTCATATGATATTCAGGGCTGGTCATTAGATATAAATTAATGCCCTGAGCAGCACCGGGTCCCACAAAGCGTGTCTCAAATGGAACAAGATGAATGTCAGTCACTGTCGCCTGACTCATTGCGGGTGTGTCTACCTCAAGTACACAGCGATCAGCGAAAAAACGTCTGATTTCCGCAACAATTTTTGCGCGCTGTAACAGGTTAGCGATGGGGGCTGTAGGCAGCCAATTCGCTACTTCACTCATTAAAATAACTCCAAAATAAACTTAGTTGTGCAGTGTACTCACCTCCCCCCTAACACACAATGGATTATTGTGGAAATTATGCTCTATATGAGTATCGATAGGGGATATGATTCAAGGCGAAAAAAGATGATGTGATTATCTCCTGCTTTATACGATTAGGCAAAAAGCTTTCTTATTAACTTTTAACATTTGGTTAAAAAAAAACAGAAACATGATTTTTTCTTATTGCTTGTAATTCAAATGTTAAAATTACCTTTCTTTGCTTACCCTCTTTATGCTATTTCAAATCGTTTTTTGACATTAGAAATGAAGCAGACTGAGAAACAGTGAACTCATTCGCAATTTTATCTTCGATATGATTTTAGAATTTCCTCATGGCACACCAGATTATCCACTGTAAGCGAGGAAAACTTGACGATTTTAGTTGGTTTTAAATTCTGATAATTCTGTTAAAATTAATGATAATTATTTGAAATTCCTTTTTATTATTTCCAATTTCGCTGGAATTTCTTTGCACCCAAAAACAATTTGCAAAAAGACGACGCAGATCACATTTTGGGGGTAATATCACCCAAAACACCTTTCTATATCAAATTTATCCTCGGCACTATTCGTTATAATTCCCAACATAATAAGTCGTTATTAGCTATTATATATTTACGATTAAAAAAATATTCTTTGCAGATTTGCCTAAAGGTGAGCTGAAACTGAAATAGCTAAGCACTAAAAGTATTTAAAAGAATTTATTAATTTAACACTTTACACTTGAACAATGGAGAAGCGCAGTGCAAACCTTCAATGCCGATTTAGCGATTATCGGGGCCGGGGGCGCAGGCTTACGTGCAGCAATTGCTGCTGCTGAAGCAAATCCCAATATCAAGATTGCTCTGGTCTCAAAAGTTTACCCAATGCGTAGCCATACCGTGGCCGCAGAGGGGGGATCAGCCGCAGTTACTCAAGCCCATGATTCCTTTGACTATCATTTTAATGATACCGTTTCTGGTGGTGACTGGCTGTGTGAGCAAGATGTCGTCGATTACTTCGTCGAACACTGCCCAACAGAAATGACCCAACTGGAACAATGGGGATGCCCTTGGAGCCGTAAACCAGATGGTTCAGTTAACGTTCGCCGTTTCGGTGGAATGAAAATTGAACGTACATGGTTTGCAGCCGATAAGACCGGCTTCCACATGCTGCATACCCTGTTCCAAACGTCATTAAAATACCCTCAAATTCAGCGTTTCGATGAACACTTTGTTCTCGATATTATTGTGGATGAAGGTCAAGTACGTGGTTTGGTTGCTCTGAACATGATGGAAGGTACGAAAGTTCAAATTCGTGCTAATGCTATCGTTATGGCAACAGGTGGTGCAGGTCGTGTTTACCGTTATAACACCAACGGCGGTATCGTAACAGGTGATGGTATGGGTATGGCGCTGCGCCATGGCGTACCACTGCGTGATATGGAATTCGTTCAGTATCACCCAACAGGTCTACCAGGCTCCGGTATTCTGATGACTGAAGGTTGCCGTGGTGAAGGCGGTATCTTGGTCAACAAAGATGGCTATCGCTATCTGCAAGACTACGGTATGGGTCCAGAAACTCCACTGGGCAAACCAGAAAACAAATATATGGAACTGGGTCCGCGTGACAAAGTTTCACAAGCATTCTGGCACGAATGGCGCGCAGGTCGCACTATCAGCACTCACCGCGGTGATGTTGTGTACCTAGACTTACGTCACTTAGGTGCTGAAAAACTGCATGAGCGTCTACCATTTATTTGTGAGCTAGCAAAAGCTTACGTGGGTGTTGACCCAGTGAACGAACCAATTCCTGTTCGCCCAACTGCACACTACACCATGGGTGGTATTGAAACGGATCAGCGCACAGAAACCCGTATTAAAGGCCTGTTTGCAGTAGGCGAATGTTCGTCTGTTGGCTTACACGGCGCAAACCGTTTAGGTTCTAACTCACTGGCAGAATTAGTGGTATTTGGTCGTTTAGCGGGTGAAGAAGCGGCTCGTCATGCTGCTGAAGCTACCCCTGCAAATGCAAGCGCTATCGAAGCACGTACTCGTGATATCGAAAATGACCTGCAAAAACTTCTGAACCAAAAAGGTAAAGAGAGCTGGTCGAAAATCCGTGATGAAATGGGTATTTCGATGGAAGAAGGTTGCGGTATCTACCGTACACCTGAATTAATGCAGAAAACTGTTGATAAACTGGCAGAGCTGAAAGAGCGCTTCAAGCATGTTGAAATCACTGACCATAGCAGCGTCTTCAACACTGACTTACTGTACACCATCGAGTTAGGCTTCGGCTTAGACGTGGCGGAATGTATGGCTCACTCGGCGATTAACCGTAAAGAGTCTCGCGGTGCGCACCAACGTCTTGACGAAGGTTGCACTGAGCGTGATGACGTCAACTTCCTGAAACATACTCTGGCGTTCTATAACCCAGAAGGTGCACCACGCCTTGAGTACTCTGATGTGAAAATCACTAAATCACAACCAGCGAAACGTGTGTATGGTGCTGAAGGGGCAGCTCAAGATAAGGCGAATAAGGAGCAAGCTAATGGATGATATGAAACACTTAAAAATGGAGATCATGCGTTTCAATCCAGAAACGGATAATGAACCCCATTTAGTGACTTATGATGTCCCTTATGACGAGCAAACCTCTTTGTTAGATGCTTTGGGCTACATCAAAGATAACCTCGCGCCAGACCTGTCTTACCGTTGGTCTTGCCGTATGGCTATCTGCGGTTCTTGCGGCATGATGGTGGACAATGTACCTAAACTGGCTTGTAAAACATTCCTGCGTGACTATCCACAAGGAATTAAAATCGAGCCACTGGGTAACTTCCCTATCGAGCGTGACCTTGTTGTTGATATGACAAGCTTTATCGAGCGTTTAGAAGCGATTAAACCGTACATTATCGGTAATGATCGCAAACCTTCTGACGGTCCGAACAAGCAAACTCCAGCTCAGATGGAGAAATACCATCAGTTCTCTGGCTGTATTAACTGCGGTCTGTGCTATGCAGCGTGTCCACAGTTTGGTCTGAACCCTGAGTTCTTAGGCCCTGCGGCAATTACCTTAGCAGAGCGCTACAACCTCGATAACCGTGACCACGGCGCGAAAGAGCGTATGCCATTATTAAATGGTGACAACGGTGTATGGAGCTGTACGTTTGTAGGTTACTGCTCTGAAGTCTGTCCTAAGCATGTCGACCCGGCGGCGGCTATCCAACAAGGTAAAGTTGCGAGTGCGCAAGACTTTGTTATCGCCATGCTGAAGCCACGATAAGGAGAATTGAAGTCATGACAACTAAACGTAAACCCTATGTCAGGGAAATGAAAGGCGACTGGTGGCAAAAGCTGGGTTTCTACCGCTTTTACATCATGCGTGAAAGTACTTCTGTGCTTCAGGTTTGGTTCAGCATTTTAGTCCTGTACGGCGTATTTGCACTGAAAAATGGTCCTGAATCTTGGGCGGGCTTTGTTGGGTTCTTAAGTAATCCAATTATTCTGATCATTAACATTGTGACATTAGCGGCAACGCTGCTGCATACCACAACATGGTTCAAGCTAGCACCAAAAGCTGTGGCTATCATTGTTAAAGATAAGAAACTGCCAGATGAGCCTATCGTAAAAGGCTTCTGGGCTCTCACTATAGTCGTGACTGCGGCTATTTTAGCAATCGCATTACTATTTTAATCTAAGGAGAATCTGATGAATCTAACGCCTAAACGTTCCGATGAGCCGATTTTCTGGGGATTATTTGGTGCAGGTGGTATGTGGAGCGCCGTTATTGGTCCTGCAATCATCCTTTTACTGGGTATTTTAATCCCATTAGGTGTCGCACCAGAAATGCTGAGCTATGAGCGCATCATGGCATTTAGCCAAAGCTTTATTGGACGCATTTTCTTATTACTGATGATTATTCTGCCAGTATGGTGTGGTATGCACCGTATTCACCACACCCTGCACGATTTTAAAGTGCATGTCCCTGCAACAAAATGGGTGTTCTACGGCAGCTCTGCAATCATTAGCGTTATCGCAATTATCGGTGTATTCACTCTGTAATTGCTGATTAATAATATAAATTGCTAATAAATACCTCATCAATGCACTGCGTGATGAGGTATTTTTTTGGGTTTCAAATTCTACCACCAGCGAGGGTAAACAGAACAATAATGTTATTACTGTTGTTTTATCGCCCTCACCACATGTTGAGAAACAGCCCCTCCACGACATGCTATTTCACGACGAATATCACTGGCATACTAACAGCCACGAACAACGTGCCGTTGAGCAAATTAAACAGATTTTATTTCTCGGTGAGCAGCAGCAAGCTTGGCATGCAGCACCGTCTGAGCTTATCGCCACGATGTTCTATCATTCAATGCATGCGGCAGTGGATAACCTCGCCACAACCAGTGAATACAACCAAAGCAATTTGGGTGGATTTCTGTATGGGCGTTTTTTAAAATTACTGGCTAAAAAAATTGCCCCATAGATTGACTATGGGGTTAATCAGTTAATTAAATTCTAGTGCTTTTGATTTTGGCAACCAACGAATCAAGAAAAATAATGTCCCGCAAAATGCAATAAAGCAGCCTGCATAACCTAAATGAAAATCGCTCAAGTAGATAATGGCTAGCGGCGTTATCCCCCCAATGCACACAGAAGCCCCATTATAGCCAGCGCCTAGCATTGCGGTATTGCCATGTACCGCACTTGCCAGAACGGCCGGTAAATTTGCAAGGATCATTGCAGAACACCCTGCAATGACAAGTTGAGCAAGACCAACTAGCATGAGGCTATCGAGCTGAAGCGTAAAATAAACAGGGACGGATAAGAGCACTAGCGCAGTAACCCCCATCCGGTAAACTTTCGATGGTGTACTGCATTTCGTTGTTAACCAGCAAGTTAAAATAATCAGTACTAACAAAAGCCCTGAAGAGATTAATGGAAAAACATCCTTTAATACATCATGCTTCAAATGGTTAACAATAATTGTTCCAGAAAGGTTTTGTGAATAAAAAGCCACTGAGGCAGGTGCGGTTAACAAAAAAAGATAAACGATCCCTTGCCAATTAAACGTTCGCCTTTCTGCTTTATTTTCCTGCTTTTCTGGTAATCTCGCACGAAACCAAAAACTGATCCCTATATTAAGCAAACCTACAAATAATGGGATCCGCCAACCAATACTGTGCATCGTTTCTTTATCAAGAACTTTCTGTAAAAACACGACTAATCCTACAGAAAGAATAACCCCTGCCACTACACTTCCAGAGATTAACGCCGCAATTCTGGCCTGCTCGTTATTTTTCGTATCAGAGAATAAGTAAGTCACTACCGATGGGTACTCACCGCCAAAGCTAAAAGCAAGAGCAAGCTGAAGTATTAAAATAGCGATTGGGGTATAAATTCCTAGTAATTGGATAGGCAATAACGCCATGCATAATGTTGCAACGCCAGTAATAAAGCTCGTCAAGACTAACGCCGCTTTTTTCCCTGCAATATCTGCATAACGCCCGATAACAACCCCGCCAATAGGTCGAATTAAAAAACGCAGCGCAAAAATCCCCCATACCATTATCGTGGACTGTGAGTAACCCAATTTTTCCAACTCTGTACTCAAATAAACTGATATTGCAGCAAAAATGGCAATATCATAATATTCCAACGCATTTCCTGCGGCTGCACCAATGCGATATTTCCATTTCATTGCATCATCCTTGTTGTAAAAATTTTATCCTAAATAAATAATGTCGGGAAATTACGGATAGCTCACTAGGGTTTCTAAACACGCCAATGTAATTCCATGTTCTTTTAGAACCGTAAATAAACCACTGGAAGAAACATGAGGACATCCTAATTTTTCTTTAATACGTTGAATTCGTTTGTGCTCATTGGCTTCTGCACAACCTTGGATATAACTAATTTCTTTTACTTTGCAGTGGGAAAGTAATAAACGAATGGTGATCATTTCTTTGCGAGTAAAACGAATATTACCAAAACGCATATATTGGTGTATATCAAGCATATCATTATCTAATTCATTTTTTTCACTATGGTTTTCAGCGGGTAAAATAATATTTTCTCTTTGTGGTAGAAAAGCATCATTATCTTTCTGCCAAATACTTTGTGCATAATCTGAAATAATAGGCCTATATTTATAGATTGCATTAATTTCTTTCATTGACAATTTCTTCTTTGAATTAATTGATGCCAATTCAAAAACATTCCCATATTTCGTACAAAGATCGATCTTAATCTCACTACTATTTACTTTTAACAATGTATCTGAATATGCTTTGGAGTAATTATCCCAGTATTGAATTCCCGAAGACAATCTTTCACTGATTAACAGATCTAAGTCATCATTCCAGTAGATCAAGACCCATTCATAATTGCTGGATATTGTCAGTATTTTTCGTTCCGTTAAGTCAACCCTACTAAAAGATAAATCCATATCATCCCAATTAAATTGACTCGAAAATATATTTCTTAACCCATCACATGATTTTTCCAAAAAATTACTTTCAATATTCATTTAATTTCCTTTTAAATATCACTGTAAAATAACAACATTAAAAACCGCCAATATCTTTAACATAGAAATTTCTCATATCAAAGATTAATTTAATTGATATTTAAAAAGGTAATTTATTTTTCTAATTTAACATTTCAAATAAACCATATGGTGAATTTAATTAAAAATCATTTAATTAAATTTAAAGATTAATTATTTAATAATTATTGGAGATGACATGAAAGAAGATTGGCATCCTGCGGACATTATTGCCGCCATTCGAAAAAGAGGAACCACATTATCCGCCATATCCAGATCTGTCGGATTAAATCCCTCAACATTGAATAATGCATTGTCACGCCGCTGGCCTAAAGGAGAGAAAATTATTGCAGATTTTTTAGAGGTGACACCTAACGAAATATGGCCATCTCGTTATTTGCAGCATCAACCTAAAAGGAGAGAAGCCAGCTCTATTGATTAAGAAAAAAAGATAATATAATTATTATGTTATTTGAATTCTATTATGCTGAAATTACTAAAACGGGTAAGCCATCGCTCACCCGTTCTTATTCTCAGAGACTTAACTAGAAAGTTTTAACCCAATTAGTCCCATCACAATCAAGCCAAGGCTTAATAACCGGAACATATTGGCAGACTCACCAAGGAAAATAATCCCGAAAATTGCAGTACCGATAGCGCCAATTCCTGTCCAAATTGCATAAGCGGTTCCCGCAGGTAGGTCACGCATCGCATAAGCGAGTAAGCCCATACTGGCGATAATGGCGGTGATAGTGATGATACTTGGTGTCAGGCGCGTAAAACCATGGGTATATTTTAAACCCACTGCCCAAACAACTTCTAATAAACCTGCGAATAATAAGATGATCCAAGCCATGGTGGATGTACTCCGTCAACTTCTCGGGGTCGTCCCCATTACTTAAACGTGATGATTTCAGGTCGTCCTGAACACGCGAAATGAAACCGTATTATAAACGTTCAATTTAAGAGACTCAAGTCACTTAAAATAATAATTAACACTAAATTAACACCCACATTTATCCTATTCATGCTGAATTTGAGTCATGAGATGCAATCTCGTCGCACAAATCCCAAAGCACAGGTAAAGTAGAGATCCTCCGCCAATTCTGTACCGAGAAAACACCATGCGTATCAAAGATATATTACTTGCCCTGTGTGTCGTGATTATTTGGGGCGTCAACTTTGTGATCATTAAACTTGGCGTAACCGCCTTACCCCCATTACTCCTCGGTGCCTTACGTTTTGTGTTTGTGGCATTCCCTGCCATCTTCCTATTCAAGCGTCCCAAGATCCCTTTAAAGCTACTATTGATTTATGGTTTAACCATTAGCTTTGGGCAATTTGCGTTTCTATTCTGTGCGTTGCGAGTCGGTATGCCTGCGGGGATTGCCTCTGTTATTTTACAGTCACAAGCCTTTTTCACCTTATTACTCGGCGCGGTTATTTTGAAAGAATCCCTACAGCCAACCCATTTTCTTGGCATGTTTATCGCCATCGCGGGGTTGGGGATTTTAGCTAATGGCGCAACCTCTGGAGGCATCGATGATATCCCTCTGTTAGGCTTGATCTTTATTTTGGTTGCAGGGTTATCTTGGGCATGCGGTAACATCACTAACCGTATTATTATGCAACACCAAGGTGAGGAAAAATGTAGCGCCCTTTCTTTAGTGAGTTGGAGTGCGCTTATCCCCATTATTCCCTTCTTATTAAGCTCTTGGATTTTTGAAGGTGAAGATGCCATTGTGCAAGGTCTAGCTGGTTTTGACTGGTCGGTACTCGGCGTTATTTTATATCTTGCCTACCTTTCTACTTTCATTGGGTACGGCTTATGGGGAGTATTGCTAGGACGCTATGAGGCTTGGCGAGTCGCCCCATTCTCTTTATTGGTACCCGTCTTTGGACTAAGTAGTAGTGCGTTATTCCTTGGTGAGCATATTAATGGCGTACAAATCGCTGGATTAATTTTAATTATGTTCGGACTTATTACGACGTTATTCGGTAAAAAAATCATCCAAATGATCAGAACATAATCGCCAACCCCTTCAAATACCGGAAACTTTATTCCGGTATTTTTTGTGCGCCTCATAAGACCTCAGAAAAACACCCTTAGAAAAATTCAGAATTATAATCCAACAATCAACACCTACATAATAGATAAAACCAAACCAAAGATTATCGCTAGACCAAAACAAGATAAAATCCAATATTCGCTTCAATTTTAGTGATACCAATTGCAATATTGCAATTTATCTACAATTTCAATTAAGTGTCTCGATTTAGCTACTTTTTCTTTCACTTAACTTTCGCTATACCTGCCTGAGTTTTTACTTACATAAATAACTAATAAAGCTCGTTAACGAAATGGATGGGGAAAGGCTATGGGTAAACAATTGATTTGGATTGTTCTCGCTCTGCTCGGCGCATTTTCACTCGGTTATATTGCATTAAACCGAGGTGAACAAATCAACGCCTTGTGGATCGTGGTCGCCGCGGTCTGTATTTATTTGATCGCATATCGTTACTATGGACTGTTTATTGCAAAAAAAGTCCTGCAAGTAGATTCAACGCGTATGACACCAGCAATTCGTCATAACGATGGTCTGGATTATGTTCCAACAGATAAAAAAGTGCTATTTGGTCACCACTTTGCCGCTATTGCGGGTGCGGGGCCTTTAGTTGGACCAGTACTGGCGGCGCAAATGGGCTATTTGCCCGGAATGCTCTGGCTGTTAGCAGGGGTTGTACTTGCGGGTGCTGTGCAAGATTTCATGGTGTTATTTGTTTCGACTCGTCGTGATGGGCGCTCGCTGGGTGAACTCGTCAAAGAAGAGATGGGAAATACTGCAGGGGTAATTGCACTGATTGCTTGCTTTATGATCATGGTCATTATCCTTGCCGTGCTCGCGATGATTGTGGTCAAAGCGCTGACCCACAGCCCGTGGGGAACCTATACCGTTGCCTTCACCATCCCGCTGGCTATTTTTATGGGGATTTATACTCGCTACATTCGCCCTGGTCGCATCGGTGAAGTATCAATTATCGGTTTAATTTTTTTAGTTTTTGCGATTATTTCAGGTGGTTGGGTCGCAGAAAGTGAAACTTGGGCTCCTTACTTTGACTACACCGGCGTCCAGCTAACATGGATGTTGGTTGGGTATGGTTTTGTGGCTGCCGTTTTACCAGTTTGGCTGCTATTAGCCCCCCGTGATTACCTTTCTACTTTCCTGAAAATTGGAACAATCATCGGTCTGGCGATCGGTATTTTGATTTTAAATCCAAACCTGCAAATGCCATCGTTAACTAAGTATATTGATGGAACAGGCCCTGTCTGGGCGGGGGACTTATTCCCATTCTTATTTATTACTATCGCTTGTGGCGCTGTTTCCGGTTTCCACGCCTTAATCTCTTCTGGTACCACGCCGAAAATGCTCGCCAACGAAAACCAAGCTTGTTTTATCGGTTATGGCGGGATGTTGATGGAGTCATTCGTAGCTATCATGGCGTTAGTCGCAGCTTGTGTAATTGACCCAGGCGTTTATTTCGCGATGAACAGCCCAATGGCGATGTTAGCACCAGCTGGCACGACAGATGTTGTGGCTTCTGCAGCACAAGTGGTCAGCAGCTGGGGCTTCCAGATTACCCCTGAACAATTGACGCAAATTGCCAACGAGGTTGGGGAAACCAGCATTATTTCCCGTGCAGGGGGTGCTCCAACACTGGCAGTCGGTATGGCATATATTCTTCATGGCGCGCTAGGCGGGTTGATGAATGTTGCCTTTTGGTACCACTTTGCCATTCTGTTTGAAGCGCTGTTTATCCTGACTGCGGTGGATGCCGGAACCCGTGCGGCACGCTTTATGCTGCAAGATTTGCTGGGTGTGGTTTCACCATCATTGAAAAGAACGGATTCTCTGCCCGCTAACCTGATAGCCACTGCATTGTGTGTGCTGGCTTGGGGTTATTTCTTACATCAAGGCGTCGTTGACCCACTCGGTGGTATTAACACCTTATGGCCACTGTTTGGTATCGCCAACCAAATGCTAGCAGGTATGGCGTTGATGCTGTGTGCGGTCGTTCTGTTCAAGATGAAGCGCCAAGCTTACGCATGGGTCGCGCTATTACCAACTTCGTGGTTATTGGTGTGTACGATGACCGCTGGCTGGGAAAAGACCTTCAGTGAAGATGCCCGCGTTGGTTTCTTAGCCGTCGCGAATAAGTTTCAAGCGATGTTAGATAGCGGCAACTTGCCACCGCAATATACGGAATCACAGTTAACTCAGTTGGTTTTCAATAACCGTTTAGATGCTGGCTTAACGATTTTCTTTATGATTGTGGTTGTGGTTCTCGCCCTATTCTCTATCCGTACCGCGTTAAAAGCATTGAAATCTAAGGAACCGACCGCCAACGAAGTGCCTTACGAGCCAATGCCAGCCAACTACGAAGAGATTGTGGCAAACACCCGCCATCATTAATACACCGGAGATTGAGAGCTGAGAATTGAGAATTGAGAATCTATTAACCTTTTTACTTCAGTTTTATATTTTAGATTTTTGATTTAGATGTTTTTCAAAACTCACTCTCTTTCTCCAAAATCGCTAGCTACGATGCAATCCTCTAAATAGTTTGTGTTGTAGCAAGGCGACGAGTTTGATAAACCCGAGGAGCATACATAAGTATGTGACTTGGGTTTAACTAACGAAGACAACACAGCTACAGCGCAAAATATGACGAGGATTTATGTTTGGAAACTTAGGGAAAGCGGCCCGTTACTTAGGACAAGCTGCCAAAATGATGGTCGGCGTCCCCGACTACGATAACTACGTCGCCCACATGCAACGTACTCATCCTGACCAAACGCCGATGACTTATGAGGAGTTTTTCAAAGAGCGGCAGGATGCTCGCTACGGTGGTAAGGGTAAAGGCGGGTTTAAATGTTGTTAATCATTGCTCTCATTGAGCATCATAAATAAAAAAGCCGAATACAGTACGAAACTGCATTCGGCTCTTCTTGATCTCACTTCGTCACTCACTATAATGACGGGCTTGATCTGTGCGACAATTATTTCACACGTGAAACGTATTCGCCTGAACGAGTGTCAACTTTGATCACTTCGCCAATCTGAACGAACAGAGGAACTTTAACCACTGCACCAGTGCTTAATGTTGCTGGCTTACCACCAGTACCTGCTGTATCGCCTTTCAGACCTGGATCTGTTTCAACAACTTCTAACTCAACGAAGTTCGGCGGAGTAACCGCGATTGGACGACCGTTCCACAGCGTTAAAATACAATCTGCTTGGTCGATCAGCCATTTTTCGTTGTCACCGATAGCTTTCGCATCTGCTGCCAGTTGTTCGAAAGTTTCGTTGTTCATGAAGTGCCAGAACTCACCGTCGTTATACAGGTAAGTTAAGTTCATATCCATGACATCTGCGCCTTCAACAGAATCAGTAGATTTAAAAGTTTTTTCCAACAGTTTGTTAGAAATCAGTTTACGCAGACGAACGCGTGCGAACGCTTGACCTTTACCCGGTTTAACGAATTCACTTTCAAGAATTGCACACGGCTCACCATCTAACATGATTTTAAGACCTGAGCGGAATTCATTGGTACTATAAGTAGCCATGGAGATCCTCTATTTATAAACTAAAAATGGCATAGCCAAAAAATGGTCGATATTATAACTCAAAATACCTCATCCAGAGAAGTCTGGATACAACAACTTGCTGAAGCAGTCACTAATCCGGATGAATTGCTGCAATTACTAAACTTAGAAGACCATCAGCCATCGCGAGAAGGTCATGAAGCACGTAAGTTATTCCCCTTACGCGTTCCGCGCCCTTTTATTTCACGAATGAAAAAAGGTGATCCACTAGACCCCCTGCTATTGCAAGTATTAACCGCAAAAGCAGAGTTCGATATACATCCAGGTTTTTCTACTGATCCACTAGAAGAGCAGGATAATGCGATCCCAAGTTTACTTCACAAATACCGCAACCGAGCATTGATGCTGGTTAAAGGCGGTTGTGCGGTGAACTGTCGATACTGCTTTCGCCGGCATTTTCCTTATGAAGATAACAAAGGAAATAAAAATAACTGGTTGATGGCTGTGGATTATATAAAAAACCACAGTGAACTCAATGAAATCATCTTCTCTGGTGGTGATCCATTAATGGCGAAAGACCATGAGCTCGACTGGTTAATTAGCCAACTTGAGGAAATTCCACACATTACACGCTTGCGAATTCATTCTCGCTTACCGGTGGTAATCCCAGAAAGAATTACAGATACCCTTTGCCAGCGCTTAACTCAATCCCGTTTACACGTGATTATGGTCACCCATGTTAATCACGCGAATGAGATTGATGATGAGTTTGCACAAGCAATGCTGAAATTAAAACGTTCGGGAGTCACCTTACTCAACCAAAGCGTATTGCTCCGCCAAGTTAATGATAATGTCACTGCATTAGCCAACCTGAGCAATGCGTTATTTGATGTAGGAATTTTACCGTATTACTTACATGTGCTTGATAAAGTTCAAGGCGCAGCGCATTTCTTAGTGAGTGATCTGGAAGCAAGGCAATTAATTCGCGAATTACTAAGCCAAGTTTCAGGATATTTAGTGCCAAAACTGGCAAGAGAAATAGGTGGGGAACCCAGCAAAACCTTGCTTGATTTAAACTTACGCCAAAGCTAGCTAAAGTGAATCAGTATAAAAAAACCCGCTTAATTAAGCGGGTTTTCTTGATATATGATTATTGGCACTTATAAACTTGACCAATCATCTTGCTATCAACAGGAACAAAGCTAGACAGGACAGTTTCGCTTGGGCTTGATGCGCCAAAAATCACGTTACCACCCATTGCTGCAGCTTTGTTGCGTAAATCATTTGCCGCGCCGCGCATAGAGCTAGATTCATTATTAACGCCGCTCAACCAGTTGCTTTGAGTTCCAGTGACTTGACCAAGAAGTTGGCATTCGCTTCCTGGTTGATTTTCAACAAAACGAACTTGTGAGCCTGCCGCAGTCAGATCATTGGTTGATGTACAACCTGCTAAAGTTAGTAATGCAGCAGCACCAAGCAAGACTTTAATTCGCATGTTTTCCCTCATTTTTCATTGTGTTTTTGCAGCTGGTCGTCGAACCTTTGTCGCTCCAATCACTCAAAATTCTGTTTTATGGCAGTAAATTAGCTTACCCAATATACCTGTAAACTTTTCAAATATTGCCAATCGTTCAGAGTTTATCACAAAATAATCAATACGCTTGTGATGTTCTTTACTTATTTAAACTATTTTTTACCTTGGCTTAAATATAACCCGATGGGTCACCTTAACGCAAAACTAAGTAATAGACCTAATAAATTCAAAGCGCAAAAACATTTTTTAGCACCAATAAAAAACCGGCACCACTCAATAATGCATGGTGCCGGTCTTATTTTGGCTGGTAGCCGTTAATTATCGGCTACTGGCGCATGATGTGTGCCTGTTGGCTTACATCATACCGCCCATTCCGCCCATACCACCCATACCAGCAGCACCTAAATCAGGCGCATCTTGTTTTGGCATGTCAGTAATCATCGCTTCAGTCGTGATCATCAGACCCGCGATTGATGCTGCGAATTGCAGAGCAGAACGCGTTACTTTAGTTGGATCCAGAATACCCATTTCGATCATGTCGCCATAAGTATCTGTCGCCGCATTGTAACCATCGTTGCCTGTCGCTGCTTTCACATTGTTTACAACAACAGAAGCTTCTTCACCTGCGTTAGTGACGATTTGACGCATTGGCGCTTCCATCGCACGCAGAGCAACACGGATACCTACGTTTTGTTCTTCGTTATCGCCTTTCAGTGCTTCCAGTTTAGCCGCAACGCGAACTAACGCAGTACCACCACCAGCAACAACACCTTCTTCTACCGCTGCGCGAGTTGCGTGCAGAGCATCGTCAACGCGAGCACGTTTTTCTTTCATCTCAACTTCAGTTGCTGCGCCCACTTTGATTACTGCAACACCGCCAGCTAATTTAGCTACACGCTCTTGCAGTTTTTCACGGTCGTAGTCAGAAGAAGATTCTTCGATTTGCTGACGGATTTGAGAAACACGACCCGCGATAGCCGCTTCGTCACCAATACCATCGATGATGATAGTAGTGTCTTTGTTGATCACGATACGTTTAGCTTGACCTAAATCTTCTAACGTTGCTTTTTCCAGCTCCATACCGATCTCTTCAGAGATAACAGTACCGTTAGTCAGGATAGCGATATCTTGCAGCATTGCTTTACGACGGTCACCGAAACCAGGTGCTTTAACCGCAGCCACTTTCACGATACCACGCATGGTGTTCACAACTAATGTTGCCAGTGCTTCACCTTCAACATCTTCAGCGATGATCAGCAGAGGTTTGTTCGCTTTCGCAACGCCTTCTAATACTGGCAGTAATTCACGAATGTTAGACACTTTTTTGTCGACTAACAGAATGAATGGGTTTTCCAGTTCAACAACACCTGTTTCTGGTTTGTTGATGAAATAAGGAGATAAATAACCGCGGTCAAACTGCATACCTTCAACCACGTCTAATTCGTCTTCCAGACCAGTACCTTCTTCAACGGTGATAACGCCTTCTTTACCGACTTTCTCCATTGCTTCTGCAATTAATTTACCAACAGTTTCGTCGGAGTTTGCAGAAATAGTACCAACCTGTGCGATTGATTTAGTATCTGAACATGGAACTGACAGAGTTTTCAGTTCTTCGACAGCAGCAACAACGGCTTTGTCGATACCACGTTTCAGATCCATTGGGTTCATGCCAGCAGCAACGGCTTTCAAACCTTCAGTGATAATTGCTTGAGCTAAAACGGTTGCGGTTGTTGTACCGTCACCCGCTGCATCGTTAGCTTTAGAAGCAACTTCTTTCACCATTTGTGCACCCATGTTTTCGAATTTATCTTCTAATTCGATTTCACGCGCAACAGAAACACCGTCTTTGGTGATAACGGGTGATCCAAAAGATTTGTCTAAAACAACGTTACGGCCTTTAGGACCTAAAGTTACTTTAACTGCATCCGCAAGAACATTGACACCACGAAGCATTTTTGTACGAGCGTCATTACCAAATCTAACGTCTTTAGCTGCCATTATCTCTTTCCTTTAAATTCTTTTCGTTTGATGAAAGTTTTAAGTGAAAATTCTTATTCAACGATTGCTAAAATGTCGCTTTCGGACATGATTAGCACTTCTTCGTTGTCGATTTTTTCAGCTTTTACGCCATAACCGTCGTTAAAAATTACGATATCGCCAATTTTCACATCCAGCGCTTTCACATCGCCATTTTCTAGGATGCGGCCTTGGCCTACAGCGATAACTTCACCACGAGTTGATTTCCCCGCAGCACTGCCAGTCAACACGATACCACCAGCAGATTTAGATTCGATTTCTTTACGTTTAACGATAACACGGTCATGCAATGGACGAATTTTCATTAATAGTTCTCCTACAAATAAAGTCCATACGGGTAAAAGGTCGATACCAAGGTGATCTTCACCAGTACCATGTTTCAGGAGATTGGGGTGGGTGAGTCAGACTTCAAGGGGTGGGAGATAAATTTTTTTATTATTTATCTCCCTACAAACTAAAAGGAATTAAGACTTGTGCGGATTATCTTTGTCAGAATCTGAAGATTTATCTTCTGGGACTCGATGGCTTTCACCATCAATAGTATAAGAAGGGTCGTCTTGTTTACGCTGGTACTCCCCCTCAAAGGTATTACCGTTTTGATAACCTCCCCCCTGAAAACCACTTCCTGGTTGGTAAAATTTAATGTGTGGGATTAAACGCATCACAAATAATTTTTGTACTGGTGGTAGTAATAAAAGTAGCCCAATAAAGTCCGTAAAGAACCCAGGAACAATAAGTAAAAATCCTGCTAACACTAACGCCACACTTTTAATCATTTCAGCGGCAGGACTTTCACCACTCATTAATTTTTGTTGTATTTGCATGACATTTTTCATCCCTTGGTTCTTCACAAGAGAAACCCCTAAACAGGATGTGAGCACCACTAAAATTAATGTCATTAATACACCAATTTCAGCCGCGACTCGGACAAAAATGACCGACTCTATATATACCAAAATACATATCAGAATTAGTGGTAACCAGCGCACAAGTACTCCTTTATATCAATAAGCTACTGCATTTTGCGGGGGGGAAATGAAAACCTTTGTGAACTATCTCTAAGAGACTACTATTCATATTCGCTTTTTTCATTAGTATAGCCATAATAATTGGGTCTCTTATCGTGATTTTCAACTCATGGATTAAGATCATTAACGATGCTTATCTGTGATTCAAATCACACAATATAAATTCTATTGCACTAATCAATCCATAAAATGATCTAGGTTCAAGGTATAGGGTGATAAAAGGCATATGATCACCCCATAAGTCAGTAGAACATAATACTGATAAAGGAGTAATAGGTGGTAACCACCTAGAAGTTTAGTTTTAGGATATATTTTTTAAAGCGCATAAACGGACAGTAACTGTAATCTAATTAAGAAGGTTCTCATGTCAAACAATACTCGTATCGAAGAAGACCTGTTAGGTAAAAAAGAAGTTCCAGCTGATGCCTATTATGGTGTTCATACTCTGCGTGCGATTGAAAACTTTTATATCAGCGACCGCACCATTAACGATGTCCCAGAATTTATTCGCGGCATGGTAATGGTTAAAAAAGCAGCCGCTCTAGCTAACAAAGAACTGCACACTATCCCTCGTAATATTGCAGACACCATCATCAAAGCATGTGACGTTGTTTTGAACGAAGGTAAATGCATGGATCAGTTCCCAGTTGACGTATTCCAAGGTGGTGCGGGCACATCACTGAACATGAATACCAACGAAGTTCTGGCAAACATCGGTCTTGAACTGATGGGTCATAAAAAAGGTGAATATGAATTCTTAAACCCAAATGACCATCTGAACAAAAGCCAATCTACTAACGATGCATACCCTACTGGTTTCCGTATCGCAGTTTACAACTCAGTCCTCAAATTAATCGACTCTGTTGTTTACCTGAAAGAAGGCTTTGAGAGAAAAGCAGAAGAGTACAAAGACATCCTGAAAATGGGTCGTACTCAGTTACAAGACGCAGTACCAATGACTGTTGGTCAGGAATTCCATGCTTTCGCAACTCTTTTAAAAGAAGAAGAGAAAAACTTAAAACGTAGCATCGATTTACTGCTCGAAGTTAACTTAGGTGCAACTGCTATCGGTACTGGTTTGAATACAGCGCCAGGTTATTCAGAACTGGCAGTTAAAAAATTAGCTGAAGTGACAGGTTTAGCATGTGTTCCTGCTGAAGACTTGATCGAAGCAACCTCTGACTGTGGTGCTTACATCACTGTTCACGCTGGTCTAAAACGTCTGGCGATGAAACTGTCTAAAATCTGTAATGACTTACGTTTACTTTCCTCTGGTCCTCGTGCCGGTCTGAAAGAAATTAATCTGCCTGAATTACAAGCAGGTTCTTCTATCATGCCAGCAAAAGTTAACCCAGTAATCCCTGAAGTTGTTAACCAAGCATGCTTCAAAGTTATTGGTAATGATATCTGTGTAACTATGGCTGCTGAAGCTGGTCAATTACAATTAAACGTAATGGAACCCGCAATTGGTCAAGCTATGTTCGAATCCATTTCTCTGATGAGCAATGCATGTCGTAACTTAGTCGAGAAATGCGTAAACGGCATCACAGTGAACAAAGAAATCTGTGAAGCGTTCGTATTCAACTCTATCGGTATCGTGACTTACCTGAACCCATTCATCGGTCACCATAACGGTGATATCGTGGGTAAAATCTGTGCGGAAACTGGTAAGAGCGTACGTGAAGTTGTCCTAGAACGTGGGCTTCTGACCGAAGCTGAGCTGGATGATATCTTCTCTGTTGAGAACCTAAAACATCCAGAATATAAAGCAAAAAGATTTGACGACTAATTGTTTATGTTTAGCATAAATAATTCTTAAGAATAAGGGCACGACTTTCCACCGGATAGCGTGCCTTTTTTCATGAATACACACACAAATAATTAACATAACAGTTTCATAATTTTCATTTTTTTGAGGAGTAAACACTATGTTAGCCGTAGAATTTGTCATTGTTCTGCTGGCCATTTTTTTAGGGGCCCGTCTTGGAGGGATAGGTATCGGTTTTGCCGGTGGCCTAGGTGTTCTGGTACTCGCTGCAATTGGCGTGAAACCAGGAACCATTCCTTTTGACGTAATCTCTATCATCATGGCTGTTATTGCCGCCATCTCTGCAATGCAAATTGCAGGTGGTTTAGATTACTTGGTTGCTCAAACAGAAAAATTACTGCGCCGCAACCCAAAATACATCACTATCCTTGCTCCTATCGTGACCTATTTCCTGACTCTGTTCGCTGGTACAGGTAATATCTCATTAGCTACTCTGCCAGTTATCGCAGAAGTTGCGAAAGAACAAGGCGTGAAACCATGTCGTCCACTGTCTACGGCGGTTGTTGCAGCACAGATAGGTATTACAGCTTCTCCAATTTCTGCGGCGGTTGTTTACATGGCATCAGTCATGGAAAACCCAGCCATGGTTGGCGCAGGTAACACCGTTAGCTATATCACGCTGTTAGGTATTTTATTACCCGCAACGTTCTTAGCTATCATCCTGATGTCTTTCATTATCTCTTGGACATTTAACTCTAAATTGTCTGATGACCCAATCTACCAAAAACGTTTAGCAGAAGGCTTAGTTGAACTACGTGGTAGCCAAGTTAAAGAGATCAAACCGGGTGCTAAAGCGTCTGTTCTGCTGTTTTTACTCGGCGTTGTTGGCGTAGTTTGCTACGCAATTATCAACAGCCCAAGTTTAGGCATTGTGACAACTCCACTGATGAACACCACGAACGCTATCCTGATTATCATGCTGACTGTCGCAACGTTAATCACTGTTCTGTGCCGTGTAAACACAGATGCAATCCTGAACTCAAGTACCTTCAAAGCAGGTATGAGCGCCTGTATCTGTATCTTAGGTGTTGCTTGGTTAGGTGATACTTGCGTACAGCACAACATTGATTGGATCAAAGAAACTGCGGGCGACTTAATCCACGAACATTCATGGATGCTAGCGGTTATCTTCTTCTTCTGTTCTGCACTTCTGTACTCTCAAGCAGCAACAGCAAAAGCGTTGATGCCAATGGCACTGGCACTGAACGTTAGCCCATTAACCGCTATCGCTTCATTCTCAGCAGTATCTGGTCTGTTCATTCTGCCTACTTACCCAACTCTGGTTGCGGCGGTACAAATGGATGACACCGGTACAACTCGCATCGGTAAATTCGTCTTCAACCACCCATTCTTCATTCCGGGTACTATCGCTGTCGCATTAGCTGTTACCTTCGGCTTCCTGTTCGGCGGTATGGTCTTGTAGTCGTCAATTTACAATCAGTAAATGCAAAAAAACCGTGGCTTTCGAGTCACGGTTTTTTTATATCTGCATCTTGATACACCCTATAGGCAAACTGAACCTGATGAATTACCTTTTAAATAAATATCTAACAAAACTCTCACTTAATTGGAAAGTCAAAAATAGATAATATCTGAAATAAATTTGTAATATAAAGAGAGAATAAGCAATTTTAACTAAGTAGTTAAACTTATCAAAAATAGAGCGTTCATTTTCATTTAAATAAAATGAAACATTTTGACACACCAAAAATCAAATAAAATCACTAAAAATCAATTCATAACAAACTGAAAAATAAGGCATAATAAATTAAAAAAGATGATTTTATGACTCCAATAGGCTGAATCGTGATCTGCTTGATTACCAGTTGTTAATAAATGTAAAATTCAGAATTATATTCTTTTTTGATAATCAATAATTAATTTTAAAAGAATAAATCACCAACCAATAACGATGGTCTCAAAGAGCTTACTCCCCTTAAACCCGCTCACTGCTAGCTTTATTATTTTGTATTACTCTCATGGGGAGTTTAAATTAATATTTTTGTCTATCACTCTATATTTGCGTTATTTGATTTTATAAACAACGTCACGTAAATTAGTTGGAAGAAAACAGGGGGAATTATTTTCTCATACAATGTTTTCTTCAATCCTTCGTATTCACCTAAATACGATTCTTATTAAGTGATGCTGTTTGGAAGGAATGCATACAATGATAGAAATAGATGATAAAAAACCTTCTTCTAAGAAGGGAATAACTATTTATACAAAAGCAGTTGGTTATGAAATTTACTTATTACGCAAGCGCCGTTTACTCAGCGGAAAAGAATTAGCTAATTTACTGAATATTTCTCAACAACAAGTTTCTCGTTATGAACGCGGTATCTGTAACATCACGATAGATATGTTAATACAGGTTTTAAATGTACTAAAAATGCCTATTCAAGATTTTTTAGACCGTGCAATCATTCGAGTTTCCATAATGAAATTTAAACTAAACAGTATTGGTAGCAAAGATATCTCATTGTTAAAAAATAACTTTGTAAAATAACAAGAACACCTTTTATTTATTACACACTACATTCAAATTGCATCTAGTGCATTGATTTAATATAAAAAATAAATACTTTTCTTGATTTTTATATTGAACACACATAAATAAAATATTTAATACTATCTAAAATAATGGTGATATTTCATCTTATCTAGATGATTTATAAATATAGTTACTTACACCTATTGAACCACAAATGAATATTAACCGAAAATTCATATAAAAAACACTAATGTAATCCATTCAAATTAATAAACTTTAAATTTAATAATAGGGTGGATTACATTTTCAAAAAAATAAAATTAATAACACCCTAAATTATTAACTTAGGGTAAAGGTAATATTCTCTTTATAACAGAGAGAGTATCCCCTTTATATCTAAGGAATAGAGTAAAGGAAATTAACTAGCTTTAAATTGAATGTTTATAACTGATGTAACCCGAATTTAGTCTAGGTAAATAGATAATATCGTGCTCTATACGTATATATCTATAGTAAAACTGCGACATGGAATATGACCTTTATATCATCAATTTGATTATTTAACTTTGGACAAATAGGAATCTTAATTATGTCATTTAAAACAACGGTACTTTCTACTGCATTATTTATGGGTCTGTCTGCGGTAA